>JAIEON010000019.1 GCA_019750345.1 Patescibacteria group bacterium | reverse complement strand
GTATTGTCGCATCTCGCACTCTCAAAGCATTTCGTAAAGATGTTATCGGACACTTGTATGGTGGAGACGTATCTCGTAAGAACAAGCTTTTGGATAAACAAAAGAAAGGTAAGAAAAAGATGCGTGAACACGCATCGATTAATATCCCTCACGATGTCTTCATCAAAGTGATGAAACAAAGTTAAGAATGTGATTATTGGAAAAGGGGAAGAATAGTGAAAGCAAGCATACAAAAGATCATCAGTACTCCAATGATTTTCCACACAAATTCCACCTTTTTTCTGTTATGATTGAATAGCATACGACTATGCTACCAGTGTTATGACCAAAACGCAATTTCCAGACAATCGCAAAATTTCATACAAAACACTGCTTGGGACAGCGGTGGCGCTAGTGGCTTTTTTTCTTCTCCTTACTTCTGTCATCGGGTTGGCTGAGAAATATTTTGCAATAAAGGGGCGCACCAAGGAACTCAAAAAACAACAAGCTGCACTTATCCTCAAGGAACAGTCTTTAATGGAGCAAAATGCCTATTTAGAGACAGAAGAAGGGAAAGGGCAGGTATTGAGAGCCAAGTTCAATGTGGTGCACCCTGGCGAGGAAATGATCGTACTCCTTACTCCTCTAGAAGTAGAACAACCTCCTGTAAAAGAGCAGTCTCGTCTCGGGCATTGGTGGGACGCAATCATTCATGGTCTAGGAATTAAAAAAGAGAATTAAAAAAGAGTACGTTTGACGAGTATGATATAATTGAAAATATGAAAACAGTAACAATTTATAGTACAAATACCTGCCATTATTGTAACCTTGCCAAGGACTTTTTTAAGGAGAATAACATTGCCTACACTGAACATAATGTGGGAACTGATATGGAGAAGCGCCAAGAAATGGTGAACCTCACGCACCAACTCGGTGTTCCTGTGATCCGTATTGATGATACTGTTCTTGTAGGATTCCAAGAATCAAAAGTTGCTGAACTCCTCGAACTCGCTGCCTAGTCAGCTGCCTCTATAGTTTAATGGATAGAACCGTCCCGTCCTAAGGGATTGATGTACGTTCGATTCGTGCTAGGGGCACCACCACACTTTTCTTGTGTGATATACTTTCTCTATGAAAAGTAATAAAGGTTTTACCCTTATTGAACTACTTGTCGTTATCGCCATCATCGGAATTCTCGCTTCAGTGATACTCGCAAGTTTAGGCTCTGCTCGTAACAAAGGACGAGATGCAGCAGTGAAATCTAATCTGGCAACAGTACGAGTACAAGCACAGCTTTACTATGATATTTATGGAAAGTATCGGAACTCTACAGGTACCGGAATATTTTCTACTAACACCTGTACAACCGGTACTACCATGTTTGGAGATAATAATGGTTCGTCGGTTGAGGGACAGAATATTGCTTCGGTAATAAATAGAGCAATACTTGCAGCTCATGAGGCTGGTGGTTCTGGTGGTATGGAATGTAAACAAGATGCAACTAATGAAAAATATGTTGTCCAAGTCAAAATGAATTCAGGAAATTATTGGTGTATTGATAGTGCTGGATCAGCTAAAGATATCGGTACATCACTTCTTGGTGCGTTAGTGTACAACTGTTAATCATTAACTTCTGATATACTACATTCCATATGGATCCAATTTTAGATGCTCGACTACAATCAATAGAAAGAAAGCTCGATGAAACTACCAAGATTCTTTCGAGTATGAGAAAGTCTCAAAAAACTGCCTCAGTAATGCGATGGCTGTATTGGGCAGTTATTATCGGCCTTACTATTGCATCTATCTATCTTATTCAGCCGTATATCGAACAGCTTGGTAGTGCGTACGGAGTACTAGGAAATAAAGAAGAAGGTTCAACAGGGCTTAATGTCAGTGACCTTATTAAACAATATCAAGAGCTCCAAACACAATAATAGCGGTTGCGAAAAAGCACTTTTTCGTGTATAAAATAGAGACCAAATGCTCGGATAGCTCAGTTGGTAGAGCGCTCCCCTGAAGAGGGAGATGTCGCCAGTTCAAGTCTGGCTCCGAGCACAAAATATACAGGTAGAATGCTTTCCTGAAAGAGTGATAGTCGTCGCATTCAAGTCTGGCTCCGAGCACAGTAAACAAAAAACCGCTTTAAGCGGTTTTTTGTTTTATATAGATTTAATCTTCAGTACGTTCTTGCGGCGTTTGTCGAGTTTCGGCATTTTGATCATGAGCATACCGTGTCGTTCGATTGCTTCAGATGAATCAATCTCTACTTCTTCAGGAAGCTCTACGGTGCGTTCAAATGATCCCCAGTACAATTCACGGATACTGTACGAACCATTCGGGATTGCTTTGTTTGCTTCGCGTTTACCAGAGATAGTCACCATATCACGGGTGATAGAGATAGAGAGGTTTTCTGGAAGTACACCAGCGATGAGTGTCTGGATAACAATTTCGTTTTGTGTTTCGTACACATCTACCGGAAGTTCACCAACTTCTTCCTCTTCGGTCGGCATATGTGCTACAGAGGCTGTGTCTTCTTGTGTACTACTGGTCAAAGGAAGTTCTCTTGCAACCGGTTCAGGAGAGGGAGGAATGTTTGAGAGTAATGGTCGACGAGTGTGTGCTGGAGTGGTGTGCTCTGTGTCTTCTTCTTCGTTTTCATTAAATCGAAGGTTACCAGTGAGTCGTTCAAAAAAAGATTTCTTTTTCATAATTTATTGCGGGAGTGTTTCTGTTAATGGAATACGACGAAGTTTTTCCAGAGTGACGTGACTTATAATAGCAGCGACCCACAAGAATCCGTAGATTTGTAGTGCACTTGCAGTATCGTTCTTAAGTATAAAAAAGTTAAACGTTGCATGCAAGGTTATGGCACCAATGAGACCGAGAAAGATCGCACCTGAACGATACTTGCGTGCTGTCATACCAATAGTTATTCCAACAAATGCACTTGCGATAGTGTGCAAGAGTGTTGCTCCAAAGAATCGCATACTTCCTGTAAGCAGTGAAGTAGTCATGTTGCCAACAATACCTGGTTGGATAATATAAAAAATATTTTCTAGTGCAGCAAACCCCAGTGCAACTGCAATCATATAAATAGCAGGGTCGATTGCTTCGTCATTGTGAGGATTATAAAAGGCAATAATATAAAAGACCCCAAACTTCACGACTTCTTCAATCCCTGCCCACACTACCACTTGTGATATTTCACCCGTAAAAAATACTGCACTCATGTGCTGAATGGTCGATGCGGCATAGACACTTGTTCCTCCAACAATAAAACATAATATCAGTAATCCAAATGGTTCTGGTCGGTCACGATCAGTTCGAAGCCAAAAGAACAGCCAAAATATCGCTGGCACGAGTCCAAGCAAAAAAGCCGTACTAGTTGTACTTAGTGCGAAGTCGGCCATGGTGTCACCATTAATAATTTATCCTCTCCTAATGCTCCCCAGAGACATTCTGTTACGAATGGCATGAATGGGTGCAATGCAGTGAGAGATTCTTTGAGAAGTACGATGAGAAGTTTCTGACGTGATGCTTTAACTACTGCATCCTCACTTGCGAGAAGAGGTTTACTACTTTCTAAAATATCATCAGCAAGTGTCTTCCAAATATATTGGTAGAGTTTATCGCTCGCGAGGTGTAGACGGTAGTGGTCTATGTCACTAGAGATACTCGTGAGTTCTGCACGCCATGCTTCGTAGAGAAGTGTGTCTTCTTCACTGAGCACTGCATCTGGAGACATGTCTGTGGTACTTGAAATAATAAACCGAGTGATATTCCAAAGTTTATTGGCAAAGTGTTTTTGGCCTTTGATTTTGTCTTCAGAGATTTTACTATCAGTTCCTGGCGCGGTACCCATGATGAGTGCCATACGCCCTGCATCAGCACCGTATGTTGATGCGACATCGAGTGGGTCGATACCGTTACCAAGGGATTTGGACATTTTGCGCCCCTGAGTATCTCGTACTGTTCCATGAAGGTAGATAGTTTTGAAAGGAATATCATCAAGAACATATTGTGTCATCAGGATCATACGAGCAACCCAAAAGAAGAGGATTTCATATCCTGTTTCAAGTACGTCTGTAGGGTGATATATCTTGAGGTCTTCAGTTTGTTCGGGCCATCCGAGCGTAGAGAATGTCCACAATGCAGAAGAGAACCAGGTATCAAGCGTGTCCTCGTCTTGAGACCAACCCTCTCCAGCAGGTGCTTCGATACCAGTATAAATTTCTTCGCCGCGGTACCATACTGGGATACGGTGTCCATACCAAATTTGTCGAGAAATACACCAGTCTTTGAGATTATCAATCCAGTGGAAATACGTCTTATCGAAGTAGTCCGGCATCAGCGCAATAGAGTTGTTTGCAACAGGATCTCTCATGAGTTGCTTGAGTGTTTTGTTGTGACGCGCAGGGATTGGTTTGTTTACATCAATGAACCATTGTAGTTTGGGAAGTGGTTCAATAATCCCTCCAGTACGTTCAGCAGTAGAAACATTTTGATCAATGACTTCTTCTTTTTCCATCAACCCTTCAGTACGGAGCCACTCCACAATTGTTTCGCGAGCGTCCGCAACTTTTTTGCCCATGAGGTTTTCACCACCGAGCATCATTTTTGCGTATTCATTGATCACTTGAGGTCGAGGGAGGTCATGACGGTCAGCCATTTCCCAGTCGATGATAGAGTGAGCAGGTGTCACGCCGAGTGCTCCGGTACCAAAATCTTTTTCAACCTCTTTATCAGCGATTATTTTGATATGGATAGGTACACCACAAAACACTACATCGTATTCTTTACCGACGAATGATGAGTAGCGACTATCATCTGGGTGTACCGCAACAGCCACGTCACCAATTTTTGTTTCAGGACGAGTGGTAGAGATCGCGATAGGGAAATCCTTCGAATACTTGAAGGTGTACATCGTGGCTTTGCGAGCTTCATGAACAATCTCATCATCAGAGATAGTAGTTTGACCTTTTGGATCCCAGTTGACGATACGATGTCCACGATAAATCAATTCGTCGTCATACATCATTTTAAATACTGTCCGTACTGCCTTGGTACGAGGCTCGTCGAGCGTAAATGCTTCGCGAGACCAGTCACAACTAGCACCCATTACTTTTGTTTGATTGATGATAGTGTCATGGCTATCTTGTGCAAAAGTTGCGACACGGCTAAGCAGTGCTTCACGTCCGAGATCGTGACGACTTTTGCCTTCAGTTTTTTGAATCAATTTTTCAACAGTTGATTGTGTGGCAATAGCAGCATGGTCGGTACCTGGTAGCCAGAGTGTACGAAAACCACTCATTCGTTTGTATCGGATGAGAATATCTTGAATAGTGAGCATCAGTGCGTGCCCCATGTGCAGTACACCTGTCACGTTTGGTGGGGGGAGAATAATAGTGAATGCTTCGGCATCAGGTGTAGTGAGGCCATCACGAATCATGTTTTCGGGAGTGAAATATCCACTGTCTTCCCATTTTTTATAGATGCGATTTTCTTCACTTGCGGGGTCGTACGGCTTTAAAAGTTTTTCAGGAATTATTGAGGGGTTCATTGCTACTATAATAGCAATTTAAACCAGTTTTTAAAAGGGCAATTAATCATTTGTTAGTCGGTTGCAAGAGAAAGATTGCCGTTCGCTTTAAGGTCTTCGGGGAGTGTTGTTTGTATAGTACCCACTTTGATACGAGCGACTGTGGCCATAGCGATCATCACTGCATTGTCTGTCGCAAGCCACGGAGCAGGGAATAATACTTCGACACTCGGGAGCCAAGCTTTCAAGTGAGTAGTTAGTTGGTTTTTGAGGTAGGTATTTCCCGCAACACCACCACCGACGATGACCGTTTGCACACCGTATTCTTCGGCAGCACGAATTGTTTTCTTCACCAAGACTTCTATAGCTGCATCTTCAAATGCGGCTGCGAGCGCCATTTTTTCATCTTCAGTAAGAGGTCGAGTGTTTTGTTCAGTAAGATCACGGATTGTATACAGTGCGGCAGTTTTGATACCTGAGTACGAGAAATCATAATCCTGCGAGTGAAGCATGGGGCGAGGAAGAGTGAAAAAGTTTTCACTATTTTTCGCACGAAATGTTGCGGCAAGTTTAGATACTGCAGGACCACCGGGGTACGGGAGCCCAAGCATGCGCGCTACTTTATCAAAGGCTTCGCCGACTGCGTCGTCACGAGTCTGTCCGATCTTGTCGTAGTGACCATAACTATATGCGAGTACGAGCTCTGTGTGTCCACCAGAAACAAGAAGAGAGAGAAGAGGGAATGAGAGGTCTTTAAATATGTATTGCTTTTGATCTGTACCAGTAATTTCAGTCAATTGTTCTTCTATGGCGGCAGTCACCACATGTCCTTCCATGTGATTGATAGGAATGATGGGAATATTCCATATCGCTCCGAGTACTCGCGCAGTATTAATTCCTACCCAGAGTGCAGGCTCGAGCCCTGGTCCAACAGTCACTGCAATATAATCGAGCTCAGGTTTTTTATAGGTATCAAAAAAATCCACAAGCACCTCAATCATCTCTTGTTCTCTTGTGCACAGCTCTTCAATATGAGCGCGTGCTTCAGTACCAGTAGTAGAAGATTCTTTGGTGAGAAGGTTTGCTTCAATGAGAGCTTCAATAGTGAGTGGAATAATTTTTTCCGCATGAGCACGTTTGGCCATAGCAGGGAATACTCCGCCGTATTGTGCGTGGAGCTCTATCTGACTGGCGAGTGCGTTTCCTAGGAGAGTGATAGTAGAAGAGTCGGTCTGTTGTTCTACAACAGAAATACCTGTTTCGTCGCAGCTCGTTTCTATAGCGAGGATTTTCATAGTTACTACTATATCATGAGATTGATTATTTTGGAATATGTGTTATTATAT
>JAIEON010000098.1 GCA_019750345.1 Patescibacteria group bacterium | reverse complement strand
TAAATAGTCATATTTATTTTTTATAAAATGCTATAATTTTTGAATATGAACCACTCGTTTAAGAAAGGCTTCACCCTTATCGAACTCCTTGTTGTTATTGCGATTATCGGTATTCTCGCAGCAGTTGTATTAGCAAGTTTAAATACTTCACGTGCAAAAGCTCGTGATGCAAGACGTTTGGCTGATATGCAAACTATTCGTACTGCACTTGTCATGTACCATAGTGACTATGGATGCGTTCCTGGTTCTACTGGTGGTACCACCTGTGGACCAGCATATGGAACATACTCAGCAAATGATGCGGGAGGATGGGAATCCAGTTCTCAAGGAGGATTCATGGGGTTTCTCGAAACAGCCGGATATATAAAAAAGGTCCCAGTGGACCCTATTAATGATATGACTGGTGATGGAACAAGTAATCAATACGCATACAGATATTATTGCTATGCAAATGGTCCTGCTCTTATTTACTACAAAGAATCCGGTGGATGGGCGGCCAAACTGTTTATTGCTCCTGGTGAAGGAGGATACACCTGTAAATAATTCAGTAAGAAAGTATTATTGATTTGCTATACTACTGCCAATGAATCATTCACCATGGCTTGCGCAACTCAATCGTACTCGTCCTATTGAGCCACTGTCTCAAAATCTTTCTGCCGATACAATTATTGTAGGTGGTGGTATTGCAGGAATTAGTACTGCATTTTTTATACTAACCAAGACAACTCATAGCGTCGTGTTACTCGAAGCGGGGAAAGTTGCTCATGCTGCGACTGGGCATAACGCTGGACAGATCACCAGCTATTTTGAAAAAACATTTACTGAACTCGCAGAGCGTTACGGTATTGTACGAACTACGGCAGCACACAAAGCTATAGAAGAAGATGCTCGAATACTATTGGAATCTATTTTTGTGCAAGCACAACTCACTACACCTTTTTCACAATTTATCGGTCACGATGGGTTGTCACGTGAGGATCAGGTTATAAAATATTTATCCGACATGCAAAAGAAAGCGTTGGCCGGACTTCGAGTACGACCAATGTTGGTTGCTAAAGAGTGGGCAGGATATCTAACTATTCCTCATGAATTAATTCCATATATCTTAGTAGTATCTCAAGAAAATATTTTGTCCGTACTAGAAACAGATGATACTCAATTTATCGCTGCAATACCATTTCTTTCGGGTTGTATGAATAGTGCGATGTTTTCAGAAGAGCTCGTTGGATATTTGCTCTCCATCTATCCAGATCGATTTACGTTGTGTGAACATACTGCTGTATCAAAAGTAGTACTAGGGAAAGATGAGGTATTGCTTCATGCAGGAATTAATACTGTAACAGGTTCTCAAATAGTGTTATGCACCAATGGGTTTGAATCAATTGAAATTAGTAATCCTCATGGAGAAGATATTGATACAGCATTTCATCACGAAGTGCAGGGTGTGGTGGGGTATATGGCTGGATATAAAGAGCCATTAACCAAAGCACCATTCGCAAGTATTTATTCGCATGAGGGCATGAATGAATCTAATCCTTACTTTTACACCACGCGAAGACCATATGAAAATGGAGTTAACAGTACTGCATATAATCTTACTTGTATAGGTGGGCCAGAAGTATATTTACCTGATAGGGCAACCTATGATGCCAACAAAGAATATCCGATGGAAGTAAGTGATAGAATTGCAACATTTGCTTCTCGGCACTACAAGCATTCTCCTCATATGGATTTTTATTGGCATGGGTTGATGGGGTATACCAAAAGCTGGGTACGACTTGTTGGTCATGAAAGAAAAAATCGACGACTACTTTATAATTTGGGATGTAATGGTGTTGGAATTCTTACTTCAGTCTACGGCGCAGATCGTATTGCACGAATACTGAATGAAGAAATTCTTGCCGCAAGTATCTTTGATCCACAATAACGAGTATAAATAAAATTAAACGCAAACAAATTGCGTTTAATTTTTTACAAAAAATAGTGAGTTATCCACAGATTTCTATAAAAAAAGTTGCTTGTAAATTTAGTGTGAGAGATAATGTAAGTACATGTGGTGATAACGCGTTCAATCACAATCAGTGGTCGATCATCACAGATGTATTAATTAATAAACTTACGCATAAATTTATGGCAATGAAAAAGAAAGTAGCCAAGAAAGCTGTTAAGAAAGCTGCTCCTAAAAAAGTAGTTAAGAAAGCAGTAAAGAAGGTTGCAAAAAAGGTAGCTAAAAAAGTTACTAAAGTAGCTAAAAAGGTAGTAAAGAAAGTAGCAAAGAAAAAAGTTGCTGCTAAGAAGAAAAAATAATTCTTCTCTCTACTCACACTCTCTTTCCACTTACACAAAACCGCGACACAAGGCCGCGGTTTTGTGCTATCTGGGTGTCTGTTACAATAGCCTTTTTCGTGGTAAAATGAGGACTTATGGCATTTTCATTTTTCCAAGACCTCTTTGATAAAGGGGCGATCAAACAGTACCAAAAAAGAGTCGGAAGTATTAACGCGCTAGAAGAATCGCTCCTGACACTCTCAGATGAATCATTCCCAGAAGAGACTCAAAAGCTTAAGGATAGACTAGTTTCTGGTGAATCACTTGACGATATCTTGCCAAGCGCATTTGCACTTGTTCGTGAGGCTGCAAAACGAACTTCTGGTAAGCGTCACTACGATGTACAGTTGATTGGAGGAATGGTATTGCACGGAGGAAATATTGCTGAAATGCGTACCGGTGAAGGGAAAACGTTGGTGGCAACGCTCCCAGTATATTTGAATGCACTGACTGGAAAGGGTGTACACGTTGTTACTGTCAACGACTACCTTGCGCGTCGTGATGCGACATGGATGGGGCAAATCTATAGTTTCCTCGGTCTCTCTATTGGAGTTATCAATGATCAAAACAAATCATTTATTTATGATCCAACTCATCAAGAGTTCGATGAAGAGCGTGATGAAGAAGGTTCCTTTAAGGTAGTACAACAATTTTTGCGACCAGTAAGTCGTCGTGATGCATACTATGCTGATATTACGTATGGTACCAACAGTCAGTATGGTTTTGATTATCTTCGCGACAACCTTGCTACTACTAAAGACGATATCGTACAACGAGGTCACTATTTCGCAGTAGTAGATGAAGTGGACTCAATCTTAATTGATGAATCCCGTACACCACTTATTATTTCAAGTGCTATCGCTGATTCAGGACAGCTGTATAAAACAGTAGCAGGAATTGTGACTAAACTTATTGTGGAAGAAGACTACACAGTAGATGAAAAGCTTAAGGCTATTCAGTTAACTGATGCAGGAATTACTAAGGCAGAACAAATGCTTGGTATTGGCGATATGTATACAGAAAAAGGTATCAAGTATGTTCACTATCTCGAAACAGCTATTCGCGCTCGCGCACTCTATACCAAAGACAAAGACTATGTAGTCAAAGATGGGGGAGTGATTATTGTCGACCCTTTTACGGGGCGTATGCAACCAGGGCGTCGCTGGTCTGAGGGGTTACACCAAGCTATCGAAGCAAAAGAAGGAGTAAAGATTGAACAAGAAACTCGTAGTGTTGCGTCTATTACGTACCAAAATTACTTTAAGTTTTATGAAAAGCTTGCTGGTATGACTGGTACTGCCAAGACAAACGAAGAAGAATTCACTAAAGTGTACGGACTTTCTGTAGTGACTGTACCAACAAATCGTGCTATTCAGCGTGTTGACCATAACGACCTTATTTATCAAACAGAAGAAGGGAAGTTTAAGGCTATTGCGGTAAAAGTAAAAGAACTCCACGCAAAAGGACAGCCCGTACTGATCGGTACTGTATCAGTTGAAAAAAATGAACTCTTGAGTGCTTACTTGAAGCGTGAAGGAATTCCTCATCAGGTGTTGAATGCAAAAAACCATGAACAAGAAGGTACTGTTACTGCTCAAGCAGGGCGCAAGGGCTCTGTAGTCATCGCTACGAACATGGCAGGTCGTGGAGTGGACATCATTCTCGGTGGTAACCCATCGACGCCACAAGAGCAAGAACACATCAAATCATTAGGTGGACTCTTTGTTATTGGTACCGAGCGTCACGAAGCACGACGTATCGACAACCAGCTCCGTGGACGTTCTGGTCGTCAGGGTGACCCAGGAGAAACTCAATTTTATGTCTCACTTGAAGACGAGCTGATGCGTGTATTCGGAAGTGAGCGTATCAAATCTATGATGACAACACTCGGTCTTCCTGAAGATCAAGCAATTCAAAACAGTATTGTCTCACGCTCTCTTGAAAGTGCTCAAAAGAAAATCGAAGGATTCCACTTTGATGCACGTAAAAACACTCTTGAATACGATACAATTCTTTCATATCAACGTGAACTTATTTATTCGCGTCGTCGCGCGATGGTACAAGGGGATCGAGGGCATGTTATTAGTACCTATTACTCTCTTGGAGATGATGCTGAGCTTGAATCAATCGCCAAAGAAAAGATTGATTTGGTAGGGGAGGATGCGTTTTGGGAGAATGTTCGTCGCGTAGTACTCTTTACTACAGATACACTCTGGGTAGAACACATTGATACGATGGAATATCTTCGCCAGTCTGTAGGGCTTCGTTCATATGGACAACGAGAACCTCTTGTAGAGTACAAAAAAGAGGCAACTAAGCTCTTTAGAGAAATGGAGACACGTCTTAAAGACCAGGTAGTACAGCTTGTATCAGGAATAACTGAGGTCACCGCAGGTACTGGTACAATTGCGCGCTAGTGCATATCCAATAAGACAATTTATTTGCCAAGTTGGCAAGTTATGTAGTATAAAATACCCTTATAAAATAAGGGTATTTTACGTTTGACACGTATGTTTTGTGTTGTATAAGTATTGACAAAAATATATCTATGTGATACTATATAAGTACTTCCTTAGGACGTAATTGTATAAGGAATTTTTATTTCCCTACTGAATCTCTTTGTGATTTTCAGAATGTAAATAAAAATATGCCGCTACGAAGTTCCCCCGGAGCTCAACCGGGAACTATGAGTTCAACAAAACTATATTCAATAACAAAATCGTTTATCATTGTACCGTTAGTTGCAACCGCAGTATCAATGAATGCTTTCACAGCATCTATTAATACAGCGATTGCACCGATTGTTTCGAACCAAACAGTAGTATCTCAAGAAGATGCGAAACTCCAATTGGAAAGAGAGGAAAAAGCTGCCAAAATCGATGCGTATTTTACAAAATACAACATGCCCCTTGCTGGTACTGGTATGAAAATGGTTACTGAAGCTGAAAAACATGGGATTGACTGGAATCTTATTCCCGCTCTCGCGATTCGCGAAAGTACAGGAGGTAAGCACGCTTGTAAATCTGTAACCTATAGTCCGTTTGGATTTGGGTCATGTAAGATCAACTTTAAGAGCTGGGATCATGCTATCGAGACTGTTGCAACCAACCTTGGTGGTAATAATCCTCGTACAGCGAGAGCATACGGTGGAAAGACATTGCGTGGGAAGCTTAATGCTTACAACCCACCGTCAGTAGTACCAACATACGCTGATGAAGTGATTGCAATTATGAATAAAATCGATAACACTACAGTTGTTACAACTGAAGCATAAATGTTGGATTTATTCCTAAAGCAAAAAGCCTAGATTTTTTAATCTAGGCTTTTTGTTATGGCAGATAAAAAAGCAACCATATAATGGTTGCTTCTGAATTTCTTTAATAAGAATCAGGATTTAATCCAAAATTCTCGATTTGTGCCTGGGTAAAGGCTAATCCGTCGTTTTCTTTTCCTGATAGTTCACTAATATAAGGAACTCTTTTTGGAATTTCTCGGATTGTAGTTTTTGTAACAGGCTGAGAATTTTTCTTCTTTTTTGGCCTACGAGCATTTATCAGGTTGCTGACTGCCTTTTTGAATGCGGAAACTGATTCGTACATCCTGTGGAGATTGTCACTCTTGTAGATGCTTTCACAAACCAGCGTAAAAAGGTTCGATTGCTTGCCGGTAAATTCCTTCTTTGCTTTTGCCAATTGGTATTGATAGCAGACCTTGTCTGCTAGTAACTCGATTGTATCTGCCATAGAACAAGGGTTTTGTTAAATATAGTATAACAACACAATAACTAAAAAGTCAAGTCAAGCTCTTTATTCCAAAATCTTTATATTATCAATCAAAATAGAGCGTCTATCGTCACGGTCGGCGTACGTACACACCATTGCAGCCACTGCGCCTTCGGCAAGCATTGAACCAATCGTTTTGAATGTTTCCGGGAATACTACTGCTTCACAGGTTCCTGTTTTGTCGGTAACAGTCAGGAATGCCATTTTTAAACCACTACTTTTCGTCATGATGATTTTTACTGTATCAAGATGGGCGACAAGAAGTTTCTTGGGCACGGCTTTTTTATTGAACTTCATGCGCTCAGGAATAGCAGGCTCAGCCATAATTTTTTTGATCGTAGTGCCGGCTTGAGCAATCTTGTCGAGATATCGATCTAGTGGATGTCCGCT
>JAIEON010000065.1 GCA_019750345.1 Patescibacteria group bacterium | reverse complement strand
GGCGAATAATGAAGCACATAGATTCGCTTTGTCATTTCATAAAGACAGACGAAGGAAAGCAATGCTATAATAATAGTAATGAAACGAATCGGTATTCTCCGTGGGGGCATCAGTCCTGAATATAGTATCTCTCTGAAAACGGGAGCGAATGTTGGGCGTGCTCTGGCTGATGCCGGTTTTGAAGCTATCGATATGTTACTCGACAAAGAAGGAGTGCTACATATCAAAGGGGTACCAGCAGATTTGGAAACTGCGCAACAAAGTGTTGATACTGTATGGAACGCCCTTCATGGTGAGTTTGGTGAAGACGGACAAGTACAGCAACTATTAGACACTGCCGGGATTTCCTATACAGGAAGTGGAAGTGCTGCGAGCGCAATAGGATTTAATAAACAAGACGCAAAACAAAAAGCTAAAGAATTAGGGATTAATACTCCTATTTCTATGCTGATCATGCCGGAAGGTGAGGAGAGTGTATCTGCTATAACGCAGCGTATTTATAATACAATGGCACCACCATGGGTACTCAAACCGCTCGCAGGAGGAGGTAGTGCTCGTGCATACTTTGCCTTTACACCGTTGGAACTTTCGCAATTTGTTGATGAGAGTGTGGGGCATGCGGCACCATTTTTGGTTGAACAATATATTCAAGGAAGAGAGGCTGCTGTTGGAGTAATCAATGATTTTCGTACCAAAAGTGAATATGTACTTCCTGTTGTTGAAATAAAGTCTGCAAGTCGTGGTGTATGTGCACATGATACTCGCTGTGGAGAAGGAGAATATGCAGTGCATACAGGGAGCTTTAACAGTGATGAACGTGAAGCACTCAGTGCGCTTGCTCGTGAGATACATACTGCATTTGATGCAAAAGATTATTCTCAGAGTGAATTTATTATCGATAATAGAGGAAAGATTTGGTTTATTGAAATAGATACTCATCCGCATATGACCAAGAATTCACCATTCCTTGTGGCGCTTGAAGCAGTAGGAGCAAGTTTGCAAGAGTTTGTCCGTGCTATTGTCGAAAAGAAATAGTGGTACACTATGAGTATGGAACATCAACGAAAACTCACCCCGTACTTTTTCTTTATTACCTTAGGAGTACTGATCGCGCTTATCACTTCAGTATCAGCATTTCTCAATCTGATATTTGAAACATTGAACCATGCGTTCCCGGATGTGTTGACTGATTCCTATCAATCAGGATATTACTCCTATGCGTTTGATGCTATTCGGAGTGCTCTGTCTATTTTGATTATTTTCTTCCCGATTTATCTCATACTAGAAAATCGTTGGTATAAAGCTGCTACAAAGACCCTTAGTCATTTTGATGAGATCCTTCGTCGTTGGGCAATATATCTGATACTCTTCATGGCGAGTCTTACAGTACTGATTGATCTCGTGATACTAGTGCAATATTTCGTCAGCGGAGAAATCACTACACGATTTATTCTTAAGGTTGCAGTTACACTTGTTACTGCTGCATTAGTAGGATGGTATTACATCAGACGCCTCAGTAATCCCTCTGAAAAAAAATGGAATATAGTTGTTACTAGTATTGCTACAGTACTAGTCATCGCATCTATCGTCTGGGCATTTAGTGTTATCGGTGGACCCGCAAGTCAGCGCACATTGAGACTCGATCAGCGCCGCCTTGAAGACCTACAGTCTATTCAATATTCTGTCATTAATTATTGGCAGCAAAGTGAGATGCTTCCAAAAGATCTTGCAACACTTTCGACTCCACTTTCAAACTACACCGTTCCACGAGATCCAGAATTCCAAAAAGGTATGCAGTACGAGTACCGTGCACTCGACTCAAAATCATTTGAACTCTGTGCAACATTTGCAGCACCACTTCCAGAAGGATGGGTACCAGGTCAAGGATATTCAGGTAGTAGTCCGTTGATGATGGAGGATACTACTAGTTCTAGTTTCCCGGGTAGTGCTCAAAATAACACCTGGGCACACGAAATAGGTCGTACTTGCTACACTCGTACAATAGATCCAGTATTCTATCCACCGTTTCCTAAGTCAGCGAAACAATAAGTAATAAAAAACCACCACAGTTACTGCGGTGGTTTTTTTGAGAGATTTATGGAACAATGAAGTTCTATGAAAGCTAAGCAGTATGACCACCTAAAGATTGAAAAGAAATGGCGCAAACAGTGGGATAAAGACCAGACCTATAAGGCTGAGGCAACGAGTAAGAAGAAAAAATACTACGTCCTCGATATGTTCCCATATCCTTCTGGTGTAGGTCTCCATGTTGGGCATCCACGTGGTTATATTGCGAGTGATGTATTTGCTCGTATGAAGCGTATGAGTGGATTCAATGTGTTGCACCCTATGGGTTTTGACTCGTTCGGTCTCCCTGCAGAGCAATACGCTATCTCAACAGGAAAACATCCTGGGCCGTTCACAGATAGTCTTGTGAAGCACTACAAAGAGCAACTTTCAGGTATTGGATTTTCGTATGATTGGTCTCGAGAGGTTTCTACTCATCGTCCTGAATATTATAAGTGGACGCAATGGATATTTATCCAGCTTTTTGAATCGTGGTACGACTCTAAAAAAGATACTGCGCGTCCAATAAAAGAACTTCTCGAACTTCTTGAAAAGAGCGGGAACAAATCTATTGTTGCTGTTACTGACTCAGCAACTCCTACTATCACTGCAAAAGATTGGAAAGCTTTTACTAAGGTTGAGAAAGAGCAGTTCTTGATGAGCTATCGTTTAGCATATGAAGGAATAGCAACAGTGAACTGGTGTGCTGAGCTCGGTACTGTACTGGCGAATGATGAAATTGTGGACGGACCGAATGGTCCAGTTTCAGAGCGTGGTGGGTACGCAGTAGTGAAGAAGCCAATGCGACAGTGGTTTATGCGTATTACAGCATATGCTGATCGACTCGCCCAAGACCTCGATGGACTTGATTGGTCACATAGTATTAAAGAAATTCAAAAAAACTGGATTGGAAAAAGTGTAGGAAGCGAGATTGAATTTGCTCTCAGTGGCGGGGAATCAATAAAAGTATTTACTACACGTGCTGACACATTATTTGGTGTGACCTATGTTGTTCTTGCTCCTGAACACCAACTTCTTGAAGTGCTCAAACCTCAAATAAAAAATCTTGATGAAGTAGAAAGTTATATAGAAGAAGTACAAAAGAAAGAAGACATTGATCGTACAGCAGAAGGAAAAGAAAAAACAGGAATTGAACTTAAGGGCGTCACCGCAGTAAATCCTGCAAATGGAGAAGTTGTTCCTGTATGGATCGCTGACTATGTACTCGCCGGATATGGAACAGGTGCAGTAATGGGGGTACCGCAACACGATGAACGTGATCATGCGTTTGCTACAAAATACAAACTTGAAATAATAGATAAACCTTTGGTAGATGCAAAGGTAATTACAAAAACTGTTGGAGGAAAACTTGTCACCAAGTACAAAATGCGTGATGCGATCTTTGCCCGACAAAGATATTGGGGTGAGCCAATTCCACTTCGTCATAATGCTGATGGGACTGTGACTCCTATAAAAGAAAAAGAACTTCCTTTGGTGTTACCAAAAGTAAAATCATTTACTCCAGCTGGTACAGGAGATAGCCCTCTTGCTGCGGTTAAAGCGTGGACCAACGAAGGCTACGAGACAAACACCATGCCGGGATGGGCAGGGTCTTCATGGTACTTCTTGCGCTACATGGATCCATTAAATGAAAAAGCATTCGCTAGCAAGAAAGCACTCGATTATTGGCAAGATGTTGATATGTATGTAGGAGGCGCTGAGCATGCGACAGGTCACTTGTTGTACTCACGATTTTGGCACAAATTCCTTTTTGATAGGGGTTATGTTCCTACAAAGGAGCCGTTTAAAGCCCTTCGTAATCAAGGAATGATCGGAGGAACTGATGGTCGCAAGATGAGTAAGCGATGGGGGAATGTTATCAATCCGGATGATGTGATAAAAATCTATGGCGCTGATTCGCTTCGCGTATTTGAAATGTTTCTCGGACCCTTCGAAGCGCATCTCCCGTGGAGTACTGATGGTATTATTGGGTCACGAAGATTTATCGAGCGTGTTTGGCGTTTTGCAGAAAAAGTTTCTGAAAAAAAATCCTCAGAGTCTGCAGAACGTACACTTCATAAAACAATTAAAAAAGTTACAGAAGACATTGCAACGTTTTCATTTAACACAGCGGTTTCATCAATGATGATTTGTCTTAATGAGTTTGAAAAAGCAGAAACAGTTTCTGAAAAAGATTTCAAAGTATTTATACAATTACTTGCACCATTTGCTCCACACATGACAGAAGAATTGTGGAATGAGTTAGGTAACGCTTCAAAGGACGGTGCGCAACACGATTCCGCTGAATCGAAAATCAAAAGCATTCATATTTCGGGATGGCCAACATATAACCCTAAATTACTTATTGAAGACACTGTAACTGTTGGTATTCAGATCAATGGTAAGGTTCGCGGAGAAATAACTATCGCACTCGATAGTCCAGTCGATGAAGTAGAGCGAGTTGCGCTATTAGTTCCAAAAATCAAAGAATACTTGGCTGGCAAAACTGTTAAAAAAGTTATCGTAGTACCTGGGCGCATCATCAATATTGTTGCTGTAGACTAGTTTGTACGGCATTTGGTAAGTGCGCTATACTGGATTGGCTAGATAATACTAAACTATGGTCTCGAAATTTTTCAAATTATTAAACAGAGACGTCACCACAATGAACCAGGCTGCACTGGTTCTTGCTGTTTTTTCATTACTTTCACAGGTATGTGGTTTGTTGCGTGATAGACTTCTGGCTTCAATGGTGGGTCCGTCCGCTGGACTCGATGTGTACTATGCGGCATTTCGTATCCCTGACTTTATCTATACCTCTATCGCATCACTCTTTTCTGTGACGGTGATTATTCCGTTCATCACTACGTACCTGGCAGAAAAAGACGGTGGTAAGTCTGCAAATATGAAGCGGTTCTCGGACACTATATTCACCGTGTACTGTATCGGAATGATGGTGGTATGTGCTGTCGCAGCAGTGCTCATGCCGTATTTGACACATTTGACCGCACCAGGGTTCTCTGTGGCTCAACACGCAGACTTGGTGTTGTATTCACGGATTATGCTTATCTCACCATTTTTAATGGGGCTCTCTAGTTTGCTCGGATCATTCGCTCAAGTACAAAAAAAGTTTTTCTCTTTTGCTATTGCGCCACTATTTTACAACTTTGGTATCTTACTCGGTGTAGTAGTGTTACTTCCATTGATAGGAGTTCTTGGGGTAGTACTTGGTGTTATTTTTGGCGCGGTGCTCTACCTTATTGTGCAGTTACCGACACTGATCACGCTCGGTAAAATCCCAGCTTTTACTCGATCGATAGATTTTAAAGTTATCAAAGAGGTTATGATACTGTCGGTGCCTCGAACGCTTGCGCTGTCTTTGACTAATCTCACTATGTTAATGATGAGTGCGGTGGCTTCATTACTTGTTGCTGGATCTATTTCTATCTTCCAATTTTCATACAATATAGAAACTACCCCACTGATGATCATTGGTATTTCGTATGCGGTGGCTGCATTTCCCACTATGACTCGTTTGTTTATGGAAGGGCAGACCAAAGAGTTTGTTGATGTGATTCATCGAGCAACGCGAAACATTTTCTTCCTCTCAATTCCTGTCGCGGTGTTGTTTATCGTACTTCGTGCGCAGCTTGTCCGTGTCCTTCTAGGAACTGGAGCATTCTCATGGAATGATACTCGACTTGTAGCGGCATCAGTTGCACTGTTTTGTATTTCGATTACTGCGCAATGCATGATACTGCTCTTGGTGCGTGGTTTCTATGCGATGGGTAATACCAAAACACCACTGATAGTGAATGCATACTCTATTTTGTTTACCGCTTCTTCATTAGTATTGTTGCTTGTATGTTTTAGAGAGTTTCCGTTGTTTAGAGATTTTATGGAAAGTTTGCTTCGTATTGATGGGGCAGAGGGTACCAGTGTAGTACTGCTACCATTGGCATTTTCACTTGGGCAGATAGGGAATGCGATAGCACTGTGGGTGAGGTTCCACAAAAAAGTTGAAGGTCATAAGACTGAGACCGTACAGCTCGGGCGGGCACTATTTCACACACTAGGCGCCGGGATTATTGCGGGTGCAAGTGCCTACGGTATGCTGGTATTACTTGGTGCATCAGTAGATCAAGAACACTTCTGGGGAATCTTTATCCAAGGAGGACTTGCCGCTATTGTAGGAATTGCAATGTATGCGATCACACTGATGGCAATGCGTAACGAAGATATTATTCTTTTTGTACAAACACTTCGTTCTAAATTCTGGAAACAGAAACCTCTTACTGAAGAGTTAGTAGAATTGTAGTGTAGGAATTGTGGATATCTTTTTTACTTTTCGAGGTATACTACTTGCATGACTATAAAACCCAAGTATTTATTTTTT
>JAIEON010000112.1 GCA_019750345.1 Patescibacteria group bacterium | reverse complement strand
AACGAGTGCATTGAATGCCACAACTCGTGTGCCGTAGAGTTCTGACTTCTTGTCAGTCGTTGCCTCTATTTCTGCTCTCAGCGTTATGATTTGTTTTTCTTTAAGTTTGAGTGACTGATTGGTTAGATCAATATCTGTCTTGAGCGCTGTGTTGACTACAGGACACGCACTACGAGTGGTACCGAAGTGTTGTACTGCAAACCAGACTTTTCGCCCCTGGTACTCTCCTTGCGCTGCATAGATTCCGATCTCAACATAACTGGTATTTAAAATATTCGCACGGTGACCAGGACTATTCATCCAGGCTGTCACCAAATCATCTGCCCCGGTAAAATTACCTAGTGCTAAGTTTTCACCCATAACAACATAGTTGTACCCTACTGCACTTCCCAAATCAGAGACACTCACACCACTAGGCGAAACATGTTCGAAATAGCCATTTTTGATCATGTCTTGGGTTTTTATTTTTGCAGAAGCAGTAAGTTTATCGTTGGGAGTCAGTGGGACCAACCCTTCAGCGATCCGTTCTTTGTTGGTAGCATCAATAATGTTTACTGCCGTCAAAGTATTTCCTATAGCACTTTCCTTTTTCTTTGGTAGCACACTATCAATAACACTTTGGGCTGCTTTTGTTGCAGTCTGTATCGGAGTGAACGGTTTTTTGTCTAGAACGTCATCCTGTATTTCTTTTTGTTGAAGTGGTCTGCTATTGAGAATATTTACGAGAGGAGAAACTTCTCCAAGTGTATGTGTATTAGAAAAAACAGCTTGCGCTAGTTGCTTGGTTTCAGTTGGTAAAAGCAGTGCCATTACTAGCAATCCGCTGAGCCCCATAATACATACTGAAATAATTGATCTTAACATGATCCTTTTGTATAGCCTTGTAGCTGTGCATCCTCTACTGTAGAAAACCAGACATAATTCTCTGGGTTAATACGCTTAGTACCACTACAGCCCGGCGTGTAATATTTGGTACCATTTTTTGATCCGACGAATTTTCCTGTGGAAGGTTTTTTCGCCATCACACTTCCCTCCTTTGTTATAGCATTATGTGAGAGACTCGCAACTGGTATAGCAAGAGTCTGTAATACGTCTGGAGAGCAACTGAGCACTACAGAAGGAGTTTGTCGTGACTTCCCTGTCAGAAAGCCTAATAAAAAGGCTAAAAAGAGCATTACAACCAGGAATATTGTAAAAAGGCTGCGGTAGTGACGTATCAGGAAATTGCCCATCAATCTATAGTATATCGTACTTTTACAGAGTTGACATTTATATAGTGCCGGGCTATTATGTACCCACTATGGCACATAAGAAAGCCCAAGGGGCAGCAAAAAACCTAAATGATTCTAACCCGCAGTATCTGGGTACCAAACTATACGATGGTCAAGTAGCGAAAGCTGGATCTATCATCGTTCGTCAGCGTGGTACAAAGATCATGGGTGGTAAGGATGTTGGTATCGGTAAGGACCACACACTCTACGCACTGAAGCCAGGATTTGTTAAATTCACTTCAAAGCGCAAAACAAACTTCGACGGTACAACTACTGTTCGCAAGATGGCAAACATTCAAGAATCTCGAGGATAATACCTCAAACAAAAAACTCTCAGAGAAATCTGAGAGTTTTTTGTTTTTAGGATTACTCCCCTTTTACTTCTACTGAAAATTGAGAAGTATATGTTCCTTCTGTAATAGTCACAATATAGATACCTATTTGCTTGATTGGTGCATCTTCTATTTTCATGAGACTCGCATCAATAGAAATACGAAATTGTTTAAGAAGCTCGGTACTAATATCACTGGCATCTACTCTTGAAAAGAGACTCCCCTTTTCATTCGCCTTTGCTTTGTACACAAGTGATTTACCTTCGAGCATACCAATCGCACGATCAAGGAGATTGTGCTGGATTTCTTTTTCCGCAACCTTGTGTTGAGCACGAGTTTTCACACCCGCTATTGCAGCGTCAGTGGCGATAATAGCCAGTTTTTTTGGGAAGAGTGCATTTGCTGCATAACCCTGACTAACCTCAACGATGTCGTCTTTTTTACCAACTTTTGGAACTGATTTTAAGAGAATTACTTTCATATTATTTAAACAGATTAAGAGCACCTTGTAGCTGTGTATCTACCTTACTTTCTGAATCATACGGAATAACAACACTAGGAGTCAAACCATGATCTGAAATAGAGATACCTTGTGGGGTATACCATTTTGCCACAGTAACTTTCATTGAAGTTT
This sequence comes from Patescibacteria group bacterium, assembly GCA_019750345.1. GTDB lineage: Bacteria > Patescibacteriota > Minisyncoccia > Phycocordibacterales > UBA9973 > UBA4124. Next base: position 4,145 of record JAIEON010000112.1, on the reverse strand, counting down.
CACTTGTAATAGGAATGACTTCTTGCACAGAACCTTTTCCGTATGTCTGTGTTCCCACGAGCTGACCAATGCCGTGTTCGCTTAATGCACCCGCAAGAATCTCTGAGGCTGAAGCTGATCCTTTGTCGACCAGGATGACCAACTTGTTTTCTTTAGGAAACAACACAGGCCCAGTACTCTTGTGCACTGTAATATCAGTATCTGTTTTACCGATTTCTTTTACGATTATATCTCCCTCTGGAATAAACATACTTCCCATAACTACTGCCGCATCAAGATATCCTCCTGGATTACCACGCAAGTCTAGAATCAAGTTCTTGTTACCGCTTGCGAGATATTCATTGAACGCTGTCTTAAATTGTCCGACAGATTGCCCAGAGAAATTGTAGAGACTGATAATAAATACTCCGTCTTTCGTCTCTGTGTCAACAGTCGGAATAGTAATAGTGCCACGATTCATGATGTAGACCTTCGGTGAAAGCTCTCCTTCACGGACAATAGTCAAAGTGATAGGAGTCCCATCTTCTCCTCGAATCAAATCTATTGCATCATCAATACTTAAGTCTGCTGTGATACGATCATCTATTTTTACTATTTTATCTCCAGAAAGAATACCTGCTTTATAGGCTGGAGTGTCCTTAATAGGAGCAATCACGGTGATAATACCGTCCTTTGCACCGAGCTCAATTCCTACCCCACTAAACGCTCCATTGATTTCACTTTCAAACTCTTTATTCTCTTGAGGAGTGAAGAACGTCGTATACGGATCATTAAATGAGGCGAGCATACCTTTAATAGCACCATACATACGGTCTGCATTGCTTACGCTATCGGCACCCGGAAATTTTTCATTTGCGGCTTGCCAAGCTTTCCAAAACGGAGAGAAATCTGTATCAGCAGTAACTACTGATTCTTTATTAAAGAGTCCTGTTACTTTTTGGACTGACGGACGGTTTTCAAACCCCACATAAATACCTGCAAGAAAAACTACAATACCAAAAATGATAGTACTGAAAATACGTACACCATGACCGATATGTGGCTGCTGTTCTGAAGTATTATTGTCCATATTCTTTTAGTTTCATTCGTAGTGTTCGATATTCTTTACGCATGCCCACCGCAAGAATAATAAGACCAAGTCCAATACTAAGTGCAATGATCATTTTGATTGTGTTTGGAATACCAATAAAAGGAAGTATAAGCATGAGAATACCCAACCAAAAAAGTGTTCGAAGTTTACGTAACATTACTCTATTGTATCAGAAGTATCTGTACCGTGGTAGCTCGGAGCAACGACAATCACAAACTCCCCGCGAACCTTGTCCGGATGTGTAGTGTAATATTCCAAGAGCTCTTTTGCCGTAGATACAGGATATTCTTCAAAGCTCTTGGTCATCTCACGACCAATCATTATAGGTCGATCCAAAAGTATTTCTGAAAGCGATTCAAGGGTTTTTATTACCCGGTGAGGAGACTCGTACATCACTACCATATGTTCTGTTAGAGCTATGCGAGCAAAGAGTGTTTGGCGTCCTTTTTTATGTGGAATAAATCCTATAAATTCAAAATGGTTACCGGGAAATCCTGAAACAGAAACTGCGGCTACTACAGCAGAAACTCCAGGGATCGGAACCACTGTACTCTCTGGATAGGCTTTGCGAAATTCATGAATAAATAATGACCCAGGATCAGATATTGCAGGTGTTCCGGCATCTGTTACCAAGGCAATGTTCTCGTGCCCCACACAGGCTTCTAGGGCCTTATGAAGTGCCCCCGGAGTACTTTGTGCATGTGAAGATATATAGAGTTTGTCACCAAGAGGAATATCAAGAAGGTTGAGGAGTTTCTTAATACTGCGCGTATCTTCAGCAAGAATCAGTGTAGCTTGCTCAAGAACCTCTTTTGCGCGGAGCGTGATGTCCTTGAGGTTACCGATAGGCGTTGCGACAATATTTAGTATCATAGTATCTCTATCCTACCCTACTCTTGACGGATTGTAAATAAATGGCAAATAAAAAAAATCTCTCCAACAGCAGCTGGAGAGATAGCTAAAAGTGAACAACTCTGTCATTACGGGCAGTTAACATAAAACGAAAAAAACGATTTTTTAATGATAGCTCATCTTCAAGATCAAATGGAGTAAATACAAACGTACTTACAGTCGGATGATCATTTTTATGCTTACGCAAAAAATGTCTTGATGATTTAAGATTAAATCTCACTTCTATAGGTTCATAGAATGGTCGTGCGATAAATCGTACAATAAAATCAATTCCTTTTATTTTATCTTCTCGATCACTTGATTTATACGCAGAAAGTATCCGAGCAGGAAACTTTGTTTTTAATAAACAAAAGAAATAATCAAGAAATAATTTTTCACTATCGACACCACGTTTCCATCCTTTAATTTGTTCGTACACTGATTTATACAAATCGTGTTCTTTAAATGAAGGTGGGACTGTAAATATACAGCGCCTGGAATTACTTTCTACTACAATCTTCTTTGTTTCATTTTTAAACTTTACATGAAAGAGAAATGTTACCGGATGATCAATATTTTTCAATATGATATCGTAGTGAAATATATATGCCTGAAACTTATGACTACGCACATGTTCCATAACATCTCCTTCTTCTACGATTTCTTCATCAAGTAACTGTTTTAAAATTGATTGTAAAGTGTTTCTATAGGATGCAATTAAAGCTTGCTCATCCCACTGTTTTTTGTAAGAAACTGTACTAGCTTTCAATATGTACCTCCTTTCTTTTTTGGGGACTATACAGCAAAAAACTAAAAAAGAATAGTCGGGCATTATATATCTATAGCTTGACGGATTTTGTAATTGTGATATTATACTAATTAGGTTTAAATAAAATAATTAATTGATTTTTTGTACGTAGGGGTTTCAGATGGATGTCTGAAACCCCTATTTTTATTTTTATATGGAATCGCCTCTTCGCTCCCTGTGGTCACAGAATTCGATTTTCAAATGCCGGCAGGCAAATACAAAAATACCACCAGTTTAAACTGGTGGTATTTTTGTATTGGTGCGTGCACATGGAATCGGACCATGGACCTCTGTCTTATCAGGACAGCGTTCTACCACTGAACTATGCACGCCTTCGTCCTTTGGACTTCGGCGTGTAAAACACGCTTTGCCTTTAGGTCCGTTTACTATATCAAATTTTCAAGAATTTTCAACTATCTTAAAATTTAGTTTTTTACTTAGTCTTCGTCTTCACCTTCTCCTACTTCACCACTTTGTACAGCCTCAATAATTTTGTCCATCTTACCGAGTAGCACCCCTTCAATGTTGGACCAGTTTTGGCGAATACGGTGATCAGTGATACGGTCTTGAGGGAAGTTATAGGTGCGGATTTTTTCACTACGATCCGCCGTACCAATCTGCGCTTTACGGTCTCCTGAGTATTCCTTTGCCGCTGCTTCTTCTTCCATTTGCTGAAGCTTGGCAGTCAAAATAGCAAAGGCTTTTTCACGGTTACCGAGCTGTGTTCGTTCTGAAGTCGATCGAACATCGACTCCTGTTGGGCGGTGAATCAAACGTACAGCTGTTTCAACTTTGTTGACGTTTTGCCCTCCTGCTCCTCCACTTCGAGAGTATTCCATATCCAAGTCTGCAGGATTGATCACAAAATTAATTTTCTTTTTAATAGGAAGAACCGCAATAGAAGCGGTAGATGTATGAATGCGTCCATTCTTTTCAGTTGCGGGTACACGTTGTACACGATGTACTCCTGTTTCAAAACGAAGCATTTTGTACACATCCTTACCCTTGATTTCGATAGAAGCTGTTTTGTATCCACCGAGGTCGTTCATTGATTCATCAATGACTCGTACCTGCCAACCATTGAGCTCGGCGAAACGCTGATACATCTGTACGAGCTGATAGGCAAACAATGCAGCCTCGTCTCCCCCCGCCCCTGCACGAGCTTCCAAAATAATTTCATTAGGAAATTCTTCTTCTTCTTTTTCAGACACCTCAATAGCCTTCACTTGGTCTTCAAATGATTTCTTTTGAACCTCGATTGCAGCGAGCTCTTCTTCAGCCATCTCTTGCATTGAATCATCACCCTCGGCGAGCGCCCTAACTTCTTCTTCTTGCTTTAAAAGACGTTCGTATTCT
>JAIEON010000096.1 GCA_019750345.1 Patescibacteria group bacterium | reverse complement strand
GAATAGGAGAGGTGAAGTGTGTGTAATATTCAAATGCTAGTCCGTAGTGGCCAATATTTTTGGTTGAGTACACAGCTTTTGCCATACTACGAACAATTGCAGTCTGAATAGTTTCGCGTTCTGGTTTATCAGCGAGTGAGATAACGAGATCGTTTAATTGTTTTGAAGGGATTACACCATGTTCGTCTGTTGTCAGTTTGTAGCCAAGGCGCTTCAAAAAGAGTAGGAGTGTTTCTACGCGGTCAGGATCTGGCGCATCGTGAATACGGTAGACAAAGATTTCGTCAGCGTGCTTGTCGCGAGTGGCGATGAATTCAGCGACCTTGCGGTTAGCAAGAAGCATGAGCTCTTCGATCATATGGTGAGTTGGTCCGCGCTCTTTGGTGTACACGCCAATAGGTACACCCGCTTCATCGAGTTTGAATTTTACTTCAGTAGTTTCGAGTGCAATAGCACCATTTACGAAACGCTGTTTTTCAAGATGTTGAGCCACCGCGAGCGCTGCTTCCAATTCCTTAAGATACGGACCCTCTTTTGTATCGAGTACCGCTTGAGCACTTTCATAACTAAATCGGTAGTCACTGTGGATAACTGTACGTCCAAACCATTCACTCACAATTTTCATGTCTGGTGTGAATACAAATACCGCAGAAAAACTGAGACGGTCCACGTTCGGCATCAAACTACATAATTCGTTTGAGAGTACTTCAGGAAGCATGGGGATAGTACGGTCTACAAGGTAGACAGAAGTCGCGCGGTCTGATGCTTCTTTGTCGATTGCACTTCCTGGGGTGACGTAGTGTGATACATCAGCAATGTGAATACCTATTTCTGTATTACCATCCTCTAGGAATTTTACAGAGATTGCATCATCAAAGTCTTTTGCATCTTCTGGGTCGATAGTCACTGTTGTGGTACCACGGAAATCTTTACGAGCACTTTTTTCTGCGTCACTAATTCCTTTTTCATGAATGGCTTTTGCTTCTTCTGTTACTGCAGCGGGATAGTCGTCACTAAATCCTTTTTCAAGCGCGAGAGAAAGCATCTCGGCATTGTTCTCCAGTGGTTTACCAAGTACACGAGTGATTTCACCAATCGGTTCTGTGTTCGGGTTTGGCCAATCGCTAATACGGCAAAATACCTTGTCACCTTGTGTCGCTCCACCAAGTTTGTCGTTGGGGATGTTGATTGCAGTGTACATGCGACCATCATTGGTTACGATACAATGGTTGCCGTTTTCAAATGAAAGTGTGCCTGAATATCCAACTTTTGCACGGCGAACGATATCGAGGACTTTCCCTTGCGGGTTCATACCAGGTACGAGATGGGTCACTTCAACGGTGACAATATCATAGTGAAAGGCGCGGTTGAGGGCATCTTTTTGTACTTCAACAGTTACTCCGAGATCTCTGAGTTTGACATAGCCTACTCCTTTAGTGGAGATATTGATGGGTCCTTCGTATTTTCCTCCTGCTTTAAAAACGGGGATTTCGGGTGTTTTTGCTGTTGAATTCATGTCGCTACTGTAACATGGAATTGACGTAATTTCTATTGTCTGCTATATTTTCTCCCACATGTTAAAGATACGACTACAACGAACTGGACGAAAGAACGAAGCGGCATTCCGTATGGTAGTAACCGACTCAAAAAATGGACCACAAAGTGGTAGTTTCTTGGAGATTCTCGGCTCATACACTACGAAGAGTGATGCAGTTGTTCTCAAGAAAGACCGCATCCTTCACTGGATCAAAAGTGGTGCACAAGTTTCTGATACTGCGCACAACATGCTCGTGAAGCAAGAAATCATCGAAGGTCGTGCAAAAAACGTTCTCTCAAGAAAGTCTCCTACAGTAAAACGTAAAGACGCTCCAAAGAAAAAATAATCTTTTAAAAAATATCTAGGAAGTACCTGGATATTTTTTATTTTCTGTTATACTAATTAGTAGTAATTACCAATAAACGAGTACCCTTATGCCTGATAAAGAATTTCTAGAAACGCTTGTAAAATCCCTTGTTGATAATCCAGACGATGTGAATATTGATCGCACTGTAGACGAAATGGGAGTGCTCCTCACTCTTTCTATCAACCAAGCCGACATGGGTAAAATTATTGGACGCAGTGGTAATACTGCAAAAGCCATCCGTACATTGCTGCGTGTTGTTGGTATGAAAAATAATGCTCGTGTGAATCTGAAGATTAATGAACCAGCAGGATATAACGCTGGTCCAGAAGCTACGAATCTTACAGAGGCAATGGACGACCTTAAGGATCTTTAGTCTTCTTTTGTAATGAAATTTCACTTCCTGACAATTTTCCCGGAGATGGTACAGAGCTATCTCTCTGAGGCAATGCTCAAGCGCGCTGCTGAAAAAAAGCTTGTGTCTTTTGGTGTGTTGAATATTCGCGACTATACGCTCGACAAACATGGCAAGGTTGATGAGCGCCCCTACGGTGGTGGACCAGGTATGGTGATGACACCCGAGCCAATTTTGCGCGCGTATTCCAAACTAAAATTTATAGGAAGAAGTCCGACTTCTAACCTAGGTAAAACCAAAGTCATCATGCTTTCACCAACAGGAAAGATGTTTACGAATGCTATGGCAGCAAAAATGGCAAAGTCATATACCGATGTTGTATTTATTTGTGGACGCTACGAAGGGGTGGATGATCGTGTGCGAAGTATTTTGAAAGCTGAAGAAGTATCAATTGGAGACTTTGTATTAACAGGGGGAGAGCTTCCTGCGCTTGTCATGACGGACGCAATAGTTCGACAGATTTCTGGAGTACTCGGCAAAGGGGAATCAGTAGAGGAGAACCGTACAGCAAGCCCAAGAGTATTTACTCGCCCACCCGTTTTGGAATGGCCAAAAGCGAAAAAGGCTACCAAAACATTGCCGGAAGTAAAAGCCAAAAATCATAAAGTACCAGATGTGCTTATCTCTGGAGATCATAAAAAAATTGAAGAATGGAGAAAGAATCAGCAAAAGACAGAGGAGTAGGGTATATTGACTTTTTTATATATAAGTAGTATAATAATATTAGAAGTGTTTGTTTAATTTAAACCAAATAAGTATGAAATTGTTCTGCAAAATACTATTTATTATCGTTGGTACGGTCATTATGTACTACAATTACTCCACTGAAACGAGATATTTGTTCTTCATCGGTTCTCTGATAGCAACCTTTGGGGTTATTATCATCAGAATGCCTGTTAAAAAGTCTTCATTCTAATAATTACTGCAATACTCTAAAAGCTCATTCATTCGGATGGGCTTTTTTTTATTGTATTGACAAAAAATCCTTATCCTCTATACTGTTTTCACTACTAACTACGGAAGGGTTATGGCAACGAGACTAGTGTAGATTATAAGTGAAGCCCACTGATTCAAAAAAAGAATTAGCGAGGCATTTTTGCGTTTAGTTAAAAAAATATATTGCATGAGTAAAACAAAAGAACTCGGTCTAGCGGGAGCACGACCAAAAAAATACTTTTCAAAATACAAGAAACCTCTTGTTGAATTCCCAAACCTTATTCAACACCAAATTGATTCATTCAATTCATTTATTGAAAAAGGACTCAAAGAGGTTTTCAAAGAATTCACCCCAATTCTTGATTACTCAACTAAAAAATTCCAACTCGACTTCGTGTCATTTCACTTGGTAGAACCAAAGTTTGATGAACACTATGCGAAGGAAAATAAACTTTCACTAGAAACTCAACTCAAAGCTCGCGTTCGTTTGACCAACAAACAAACAGGTACTGACAAAGAACAAGAAATCTTTATGGCTGACATCCCAGTGATGACAGGTCATGGAACATTTATCATCAACGGTGTAGAACGCTCAATCATTCCTCAGCTCCAACGTTCGTCCGGTGTATTCTTCACTGAACTTGAAGTAAAAGGTAAGCGTTTCTTTGGTGCAAAAATTATCCCAAATCGTGGTGTATGGATCGAAATCGAAAGTGATCCAGACGGCACTGTATATGTTCGTATCGACAAAAAGCGTAAATTCCCGATTACGTCTCTATTGCGTGCGATGGGTCTTACTACAGACGAAGACATCAAAAAACACTTCAAAAACGACGCATCTCTCAAGGTCATTACTCATGCGCTTGAAAAAGATGTTGCAAAAACTACAGACGAAGCTCTTGTTGAAATCTACCGTAAACTTCGTGATGGAGACCTTGCAACTGCAGACAACGCTCGTGAATTCGTAAGTAATCTTTTCTCTGAAGAACGTTATGACTTGTCACAGGTTGGACGATTCCGTTTCAACAAGCGATTTGATCTCGACATGTCTGATAAGGAAATGGAACGCAAAACTCTTTCTGCAGCAGATATTTGCTACATCATCGACAATATCGTAACGCTCAATACTACACCTGGTTCTCGTGCTGACGATATCGACAACTTGTCATCTCGTCGCGTTCGTTTTGTTGGCGAAATGCTTCAACAAAAAGTATACGTTGGTCTCACTCAGATCAAGCGTAACGTTCAGGACCGTATGAGTACTATAGACTCTGCAGGTGCACTTCCTATTCAGGTTGTTAACCAGCGTCCACTTCAGGCTCGTATTAAAGAATTCTTTACGACCAACCAACTCTCACAGTTCATGTTGCAAGAAAACGTTCTTTCAGAACTTGAAGAACTACGCACTCTCAGTGCGCTTGGACCCGGCGGTCTCTCTCGTGAACGCGCAACGCTCGAAGTTCGTGACGTACACCCGTCTCATTATGGTCGCGTATGTCCGATCCACACTCCAGAAGGTCCAAACATTGGTCTTATTTTGCGCTTGTCTATCTACGCTCGTGTAAACGAGTTTGGTATTATCGAAACTCCGTATGTAAAAGTGAAAGATGGTAAAATCACTGGTGAAATCGCCTACTTGAATGCTGGTGATGAAGAAAAATCTATCATTGCTCATGGTGGAAATAAATACGATGAAAAGGGTAATCTCACTGATCGTGTTGAAGCTCGTATTCGTACTAGTCCAGGAATCGTAGATAAAAGTGAAGTGAACTACATTGATGTAGCACCTAACCAAGCATTCTCACTTGCGACAAGTATGGTTCCTTTCCTAGAACACAACGATGCAAACCGTGCGTTGATGGGATCAAACATGCAAAAACAAGCAGTACCACTTATTCGTCCAGAAGCTCCGTTTGTGGCAACTGGTGTAGAAGAAGATGCAGCTCCATACTCAGGTCGTCTTGTGATGGCACAAGAAGATGGTGAAGTTATCGCAGTGGATGCTTCGAAAGTAGTAATCCGTAACGACAAGAATAAAGATCACACATACAACCTTGTATCGTTCCAGCGTAACAACAACTTTGGTGCATTCCACCAGCGTCCTGTTGTTTCTCCTGGTGCAAAAGTGAAGAAAGGTGATTTGCTTGCCGACACTTCTACTACTGACCGTGGACAAATCGCACTCGGACAAAACATGATGGTGGCATTTATGTCATGGAATGGATCAAACTTCGAAGACGCGATCATTCTTTCAGAACGTCTTGTAAAGGATTCTAAATTTACTTCAATGTACATTGCAGAATTCGTTGCAGTTGTTCGTGATACAAAACTCGGTGCAGAAATCACAACTCGTGATATTCCAAACGTTGGTGAAGGCCGTCTTAAGGACCTCGACGAAGACGGTATTATCCGTGTTGGTGCTGAAGTAAAAGAAGGAGATATTTTGGTAGGGAAAATCACTCCGAAGGGTGAAACAGAACTTACTCCAGAAGAACGCCTTCTCCGTAGTATCTTTGCTGAAAAAGCTCGTGATGTGAAAGACACATCACTGAAGATGGATCACGGTAAGCGTGGACGTATTATTCGCGTGAAGATATTCTCTCGCGACCAAGGACACAACCTCGAAAGTGGTGTGATCAAAAAAATCATTATTGAAGTAGCACAACTTCGTAACATTTCTGTAGGTGACAAACTTGCAGGTCGTCACGGTAACAAAGGGGTGATCTCAGTGATCTTACCTGAAGAAGACATGCCGTATACAGCGGACGGTCGTCCGGTAGATGTAGTGCTTACACCACTCGGTGTGCCATCACGTATGAACCTTGGACAGATTCTTGAGCTCCACCTCGGTATGGCAGCAAGTGAGCTTGGATACCAAGCAATCGTGCCACCATTCGCAGGAGCTACTGATGCAGAAAT
>JAIEON010000092.1 GCA_019750345.1 Patescibacteria group bacterium | reverse complement strand
TACACGAGACAAAAATCCTTTACGAGTTTTGTTTTGTGACTGCATACGTTCTATTGTATATCGACTTGAGTACGTTGCAAACCCTGCATATACATACGGTACTGCTATGCGTGGAGTAACGACTGTACGAATACGTTGTATTTCAGAGTATAGAAGTTGTTGGAATGGAGTAGTGGTTCTCATAGTGTCAATTAGTTAAATGCGAGTAAGAGTCGACTAAAGATTGAGGGAGTATTTTGTGTGCGGATTTTTTGTAAGAGCAATTTGTGCTTTTGTGATTCTTCTTTGTAAGATTCTCCTCGAAGAATCTTGGAATCGATACGATCATTCAAGCGAGCAATTTGTAGTTCGATAGCTTTTGTATATTGTGTTCGAGTCATAACGTTGTCTTTGTATTAATCGGTCTCCTACTAATCGACGACCTTCATAAAGTATAGGTGAACGTTCGTTCACATGCAAGTTAATAACTCAATTATTTATCGAAACAACATTTTTTGTAGAGCGTGTCTACTAGTAACTTTGGTAGTACGTTGTAGTTGTTGAGTTACCAGGGATCGTGTTGGTGTACGTGTTAGAAGTGTTGGATGAGTAGTACGTGCGAGAACGACTACTTGAAACCGGAGACACTGCGCGAACAACAGTACCAGCACTTGCAGGAGCTACTGTACGGTAGGATGTGTTGTAGGTTACTGGGCGAACAATACGAGTCGCAACGCCACGAGTAAAGTACACAATAACAGCGAGTATTGCGATAATAATAAAGAGTGCAAATAATGTTCGGTCGGTTGATGATTCAGTCATAAGAATAAATTAAGGTTAGGTTGTTCTGGTATCTGTGGGACCTACAACACCTGACGACTACATCAGTGAGAGGCTTACAATACTTTTTATTATACCATATTTATATTATTTTATCAAGTAGTCTACTGACTAGATATTGCAACTGTCATATGCCCAGTGTAGAAGTGCTTGTCGTTGTTTTCTTCGACAATAGGTATCTCCTGCCCTGCAATGTGCCTGAATTTGTCCGACATGTCTGCGCATCATATACCACCGTTTGATTTGTCGAGTATCCTCATCTGGGATTCTGCGCCCCATATAATATCTGCAGTACCACTGAAACCATCCGCGGGGATCTTGCGCAAAAATCCATCCTTTCTCTCGCCATACAGCAAGTGACTGACTCGCATCAATCTCAAAGTAATTTAATAGAGGGTTTTTTTTCAATGGGGAAAGTTTTGCAGATTCAAACCATTCAGAAGGAAATTCTGCTTTGCAGTCGGTCATATATTTACCACCAAAAACTCCTAAAGCCAGCATTTCTTTTGGTATAAGAGAGGGTTTGAATACTGGATCAAAATTCTGTCCGACAAGTTCTGTACGAATATACGTATAGTTTTTTTGCATAGTGTCGTTTACCACTACTTGTATCGCTTTCATACCAGTACTATACCAGAATAGATAAAATAATTATGAAGCGCTTTCCCCATATTCTCTTTGAATAGTATTTCTTCGAGGTCTATAATACTTGTATCACTATGAGAATCCTCGTTGTTGAAGATAACGATATGATCTGCTCGACATTAGCACGATGTCTCGAAGATGAATTCTTTGTGGTTGATACTGCCGCCACTGGTTCTCAGGCTTCCCTACTTGCTCGTACAAATGAATACGACGCTATTATTCTCGACTATATGTTACCGGACAAAGATGGATCTCTTGTGTGCCAGGAAATACGAGCCAGTGGTAATAGCGTGCCAATCCTCATGCTTTCTGCAATTTGTAATACACATGAAAAAATAAAACTCCTAGAGCTTGGTGCTGATGATTACATGACTAAACCATTTCTGTTGAAAGAAGTATATGCCCGACTAAACGCGCTGCTTCGACGTCCACAAAAAATAGTGCTCGATACCTGTAGTATTGGTGAAGTTACTATAGATTCTGTTAAACATAGGGTGGTAGTAGATAATAAAGAGATTTATTTAACTCGTAAAGAATTTATTTTATTACAGTATCTCGTCCGTAATACAGAAACGGTAGTATCTCGAGGAATGATTATGGAACATGTATGGAATACTGAAGCAGACCCCTTTTCAAATACTATCGAGGCACACATCTTTAATTTACGAAAAAAACTTGGTACAGCAGCAAAATTAGTAATACATACTATCCCAGGACATGGCTATAGACTGACCGCGACAACTCCTACAGTGTAAAAAACTCTCATAATGCGGTATTATAGAGAAATTATATGCAAACATTCTTTCAGGTCTTCAAATCCGCAGGGGGGCATTTCCAAAAACATCGCGGTGCTCGTATGGGAGCGGCACTTTCCTACTATGCAGTATTTTCTATCGCACCACTTGGTATTTTAATCATAGCTCTTGTTGGTTCTGTTTTTGGTACACAACTCGTTGAACAAAGTGTAATTACTCAGGTGGAGCGATTTATTGGAGGAGGTTCTGGTGAGTTTGTACAATCACTGATTACCGGAGTTACTAGTCAGTCGCTCAGTACTATTGGTACTGTACTCAGTATTGCCACAATTATTTTTGGGGTAGTTAGTTTGATGTCTGTTCTCGATAGCTCGCTCGACGAACTTTGGGAAACTAAGACAGTTCGTACTGCACAAAAAGAATCATTCTGGAGACATCTCAAGATGATGATAAAAAACAGACTCCCTGCATTTGCAATGCTCCCTATTATTGCCATACTCTTTCTTTTTTTTGTTGCGACTAGTGTCTCACTTGTTCTCTTTTCAGAGCAACTCAAAGGTTTTGGTGACACACTTCGTTTTGTAGAACCTGTCGCATTGTTTGTGCTCGGTACAGTATTCTTTGCCTTGGTGTACAAAATCCTTCCCGGGAGGTCTTTACCTCTACGAGAGTTGTTGATTGGAGGTGTTGTGACTTCGACACTGTTTGTTATTGGACGATTGATTATTGGGTATTACATCTCAAGCTTTGCTCATACTACCGTCTATGGAGCCGCAGGATCGCTTGTAGCGATACTTATCTGGATCTATTACTCTTCGCAAGTGTTTTTCTTCGGAGCTTCGTTTACGTATATTTATTCAAAGAAGCGAGGGGTACTTTCCAAATAATTAACTAGTACGTTTTTGCCCCATAATCATTTCTACTGCTTCATCAAGGGACCCTGCTGCGGTTATTGATCCACCGTTAACAAAGAATATCTTGTCGGCTCGTTCAATAGTGTTCAGTCGATGAGCAATAATAACTAGTGTTGTTTCTTTAGGGAGCTTAGTCAAAATCTCTTCAAGTAGTTGTTCTGTAACAGTATCAATATTGGCTGTCGCCTCATCGAGAATCAATAGTTTTGGTTTTCTGATAACTGCGCGCATAAAACAAATCATCTGGCGCTGGCCGAGACTCATCGCTTCACCACTAGAACCTATCACAGTATCAAGACCTTGATCAAAACGTGCCACAAGAGTACTTAGGCCAGATTCCTCTAGTATCTTTTGTGCGTGATCTTTATCATAAGACTCCATTGTTCCATAGAAAATATTTTCCCCTACTGTTCCGGTAAACAGAAATGGTTCTTGCAGAAGGAATCCAATATTTTGAGATCGTTCTGCCGCACTATAGCTTCGTAAGTCGCGCCCTTCAAACAAAATAGTACCCTCTGTTGGGTCAAACAATCGAGACAAGAGTGATGCGGTAGTAGTTTTTCCTCCGCCGGTTGGTCCAACAAGAGCGTAGGTCGTAGCTTTTTCAAGTACAAAAGAATTATGGTTGAGTACTTTTTTACCTTCTGGATAGGTAAAAGTAACATTGTCGAATGTCACCAGAGAAGTATTGATCGTAGAATTTTCTCCTGAAGAAATAATTTTCATATTACTTTCTAATACTAAAATCGCATTGATTCGATCCCATCCCGCAAGTGCGACTTGGAATGATGCCCAGATTGCCGCAAGCTGACGAAGTGGGTCATAAAATCGTAAAATATATGCTAAGAATGCAATCAATACACCGATTGTGATAACCCCGGTTCCGATAAGGTGAATACCATAGAGTAAGACAATAAGTTGGGCGATGTGCGCAAATAATCCGTATAGTGGTATGAAAATACTATTGGCAAGCCCTGCATGAATTGCCGTAGTGAAATTTGAGCTATTAATAGTATTGAAATTATCTTTGAAATAGTCACGTCTATTGAATGCTACAGTGACCTTAAAGTTGTCGATACTTTCTTGAACTTCTGCACTAAGACTTCCTGACTCTTTGAGTGAACGCGCATTCATTTGTTTGATCCAAGGAGAAACAACTTGTGTGATGATAAGTAATACTACGGCTGGCGCAAGCGCTACCAAGCCTAGCTCCCAATTCATGGCAAGAATAAAGACCGCTACTCCTACCATCAAAAAAATATTAGATACTAGTTGAATAAGTGACTGTGAAAAAAATTGATTAATTTTGTTCGTGTCATTATTTATTCGAGAGATGAGATCACCTGTTTTGTTTTGATTAAAAAAAGAAACTGGTAACTCTTGGAGTTTGTTGAATATACTACCGCGTAGTGTGTAGAGCATTCGCTGTGCAACCTTACCCATAACAGAAGTTTGTAGATATGCTGCTCCAAATGCTGCAACAAATACAAAAAATAACAGTACAGCAGTCCCCACTACGCCTTTGAAATCTCCTGGCACGATATAGGTATCTACCGCTCGTCCAATAAGAAAAGGGGTAGCTAGATTAAACGCAGTGCTCGCAATCATTGCAAATCCCGCAATCAATAAATTACGGTTTTCATGACGTACCAGGCCGTACATACTCTTCAGAGCTGTTCGTAAGGAGGTCTTTTGTTGTTTGTTGGTGTTAAGCGTGTAATTCATATTCGTTTGTACTTCGTTGTGAGTTGTAAATTTGTACATATTCAGGGCTAGTGTCCAACAGTTCTTGGTGAGTCCCCTTTGCAAGTAGCTCCCCTTCCATTAACAATAAAATTGCGTCATAGTCTTGAACAGGACCTATTTTTTGAGTGACAGAAATCAATGTAATATCTGGATAGTTTTTGTGTACGTTGTCCAAGATTCTTGTTTCTGTCGCCGCATCTACTCGAGCGGTAAAGTCATCGAGGAGTAAAATCTTTGGATTAATCGCTAAGGCTCGAGCAAGCATGATGCGTTGTTTTTGTCCGCCAGAAAGACTGGTTCCTCGTTCTGAAACAATAGTATCAAGCCCCTCAGGGAGCGTGTCGATAAAGTCGTTGAGTTCGGCAGTTTGTATTGCTTGAGAGAAAGCTTCAGTAGCTTTTTCTTTGTTAAAGGCAATATTTTCTCGGAGTGTTGTATTAAACAATACACTATCTTGAAAGACTAAGCCGATCTGGTTATGTAATGTAGTACGGTCATAGTTTTCAATAGAAATACCGTCATATAATACTGAACCTTCTGTTGGTGTCGTTAGTGCAGTAAGGAGATATAAGAGCTGTGTTTTACCGGCAGCTGTTGGACCAATGATTGCAATTTTTTGCCCAGCCTTCACTTCAAAAGAAACATTTTTTAATGCAGTTTGTTCACCGTATTGCATTGTTACGTTTCGAACCTCAAATGCTCCACTCAGTGCTCGAGTGTTCGTTCCTGATATTTGAGGTGAAGGTGTTCGCAATACTTCAACAATACGCGCGTATGACGCACTTGATTGAGCAATCATTGTACCAACAAAACCAATAATTATAATCGGGAAAATTAAAATCGAGATATAGGTATTAAAAGCAGTAAATTCTCCGAGAGTCATACTTGATCCTATTACGTACTTACCTCCCAATACCAAAACTGCTAATGACGCTAAACTGGCAATGAATGTGATAATAGGAATCAAAACAGCAAAATAAGAAAGTATGGTGAGACCATTGTTTCGTGCATCTGTGTTGACTGAATCAAATTTTTCTTTTTCTTGTGCGGGAGTATTAAGTACTCGAATCAAAGCGGAGCCTACAATACTTTCGTTAATTACTTTGTTGAGACGGTCGATGATTTGTTGGGTACGCAAAAATAGTGGTTGAATACTTTTTAATACACTACCAAATGTAATACCGATAAGTGGAATGATAGCGAGCACTACAAGTGCAAGCTTCCAATTAATAGTGATCAGTAGTACCCCCGCACCAAGTATTAATACA
>JAIEON010000056.1 GCA_019750345.1 Patescibacteria group bacterium | reverse complement strand
TGCAAATACATTTTTCAGTCCAGAGAGTATACTATCCATATAGCTGTAGTATACATGAGGAAATCATTTTTGCAGATACTAATCGGATTACTGTACCCAGAGCATTGTAGTGGGTGCGGACTCGGGGGTGTTTCGATATGCACCACTTGCGTGTCACATCTCAGGCTCGCTCGCGCTCTCGCACGTGACACAGATTTTGCTGTCTTTGATTATGGCGACAAACAAGTTCGCCGTGCAATATGGGACTTCAAATATCGTCATCATGCCAGTCGTGCCAAAATTCTTGTCGAAACATCGATACCGTATATACTTTCTTTTTTGTCGGATAGATTACAAAGTACAACTCCACAAACTCTCGTACTTGTACCTATTCCGCAACACATCCAAAAAACTCGTATCCGCGGATATAACCAAAGTTTCCTTATTGCCACATGGATGGCAGCACATATTACAGGTGCAAATGTTCAACAACTGCTTTACAAAAGTGTACCCAGTAGCCCCCAAGCTCGTACCAAAAACAAACAAGCCAGAAAACAAAATGTCGTACACACAATGCGTACGACAACGTTGATAGATCCCCGAACAATTTATGTACTGATCGATGATGTTACGACCACAGGCGCAACGTTGAATGAAGCGCGCCGAGCACTACGGCAAGGCGGTGGGAAGAAAATACTCTCTGTTTCAATTGCTCACGGATATATTTCATCATAGATGTGTTTTATAGAGATTCAAGCGAAGCATTAAGCATGCGTTTTACTTTGCATAGCTCAGCAAGTAACGCGGTCATTTTTTCTTCCTCACCTTCTGAGAATTCGATTTCATGACCAAGTGCTGCATAGTGATGCAAAAAGAGTTTGTAGATATCATTGAAATACCACAAGAGTTCATCATGTTCGTTGGTACGAAATTCATCACGAATCAACACTACTCCGTGTTCGTTCCCGGTAAAATACCCAGGGACAGTAGAAGCGCTATATTGCTTTGTTGTTTGGACTGATTTCATAAATAGTATGTGTATTATAGCCTATTGCACTACGGACAACTTTGTTCTCTGTGAGTATAGCATAGTACCCTGATTATTGTACCGAACCCACAATCATTACAATGTGCACTGCGAGGAATAACATATACAAACCGAGTAGTATCGCCCCCTCTTTTCGTGAGAGTCGTTCTTTTGATCGGATGAAAAAATAAAATAGTACAAATCCAACCAGTGTAAACACAAATGAAACAACAAATTCTGGTTGGTTTACAGTTACTCGCTTACTAACCAATGCCAATACAGCAAATATCACCGTGTTCATTGTTGCGGATCCAAGATAGTTGCCGAGCGCCACGTCCGCTCGATGCTTGAGTACTGCCCGGAGTGCGATTGCTATCTCTGGAATATTGGTCCCTATAGAGAGTAGTATGACCCCCATCAGAGATTTAGGCGTGTTAAATACATCAGCGAAATATACTGCCTCTTCAACCAGTAAGTGTCCCGCAAAATAAATCACCACTGCAGCAACCAATACTTTACCCAAATCCAACAGTGGGAGACGTTTGTTTTCTTTAATTAGTATTTTTTCAGTACTAGCAGGAACATCGTACTTTTTGATAATCCAAAACAAACTCACCAAAAATAGTAATGAAGCAACACCCTCTCTCGACGACAACACTCCATCAATCAAAAATAGTGATGGTAGTGCGATAACAAACAGTACATACACCAGTCTCCATCCATCGAGGATTTTGTGCATGGTTATTTTTCCTGCAGCAACTGCAAGTAATGGCACAATAAACAGTAGCAGTACAAACGATGCTCCCACCAAGTTACCTGCCGCAACTTGAGGTACCCCACTCATCACAGAGTTGATAGCGACACTGATTTCACCAAGCGAAGTCAGTGAACCGAGCAAGAAAAACGCGACTACAAAACTACTGTTGTTAAATTTACTGGCGACACGGTCAATCGATTCAACGATTAAACCGGCAAAAAACCAGATAGCAGCAATGGCAGCCGCAAAAATTGCGATGTGTGGAAGAATATTCATTGATACGAGTATACAACAAAAGGGTTATAGGGTTAAACTTTACAGTTCTTTATTTGTGTCTGGAGTATCTCTCCCCCACTGCCAGCGTGGTGATTCACCTTTGTTGTATGAGATACGAATCAGTGACACAGTCAGAATAATACATGGGAGAATAAATCCTAATGCAAATTCTCGAGGATTGGTTTCATCTACCGACAGACCAAGAAAAATAAACGCAGCAAGATATACACCGACAATAGTCCAGCCTTGCCAGGTGCTTGGTGTCCATCCCCAACCATATCGTTTTCGTTTAAACCAGATTTCTTTCATAATCCAATTACATAGCGTTTATTGTAGCTCGATATATAGTTTCAAGAATCACATGACCCTGTTCTGCTGGGTGCTGCCCATCGAGATAGTACGTTGTATTGGCTGTAGTGGCCTCGTCACCCATGATTGGATCAGCTCCGAAATCACAAATTGCATCAGCATGCGTTCCGACCCATGTACGGATAACTGCATTAGCTTCATCTCTGGCCTCATTAAATGACGCATTAGAATTTGGTAGTACGGTACAAACCGCTATTTTCCATCCAGCAGCCTTTCGTGTATCTAGATACTCGGCAAGTTCTGCAAGCCATCCCGAAACACCTGACCCATTTGGCCCTGAATACGTGGTCGAAAGTCCGTTCGCTCCGATAAATACAGAAAGTATGAATTCTCTGTCTGTTGTATTTGGAGGGATTATCGAATCAACAGCTTGAGCCCTGTTAACCATTGTGGCAATCGCTGCGCCGTTTGTTGCATAGTTTATACCATAGACACTTGGATTTGCATTAGGGCCATATTTATATGGATATGAAAATCCGTATGCGCCAGTAATACTATCACCTTCTGCAACGAGTACGCGACTAGCATTCTCTGCGGTAATAGCAGATTGGGCCGCTCGCTCTTGCTGATACGCAACAGCATTTCGTACTTCTGTATCAGAGAGTGCTCGATCCCACAAACCGATCGCACCGGCGTATTTTGTTTTTCCGTACAGGACTTGTGCATTAGTAATATTTACGAAGAGATCTGAAATGGTTACAGGGTTACGATCTGTTACATTTGATAAAATTTTAACGTCATCTAACCAATAATCAAACCTAGTTCCATCATAACGCAATGTAACGACATGATACCCCTTTCCTTCAGTTTTCCATAAACCAACATCTTGGTCAGGTCCAACAGTCGAACCTCCATCAAAATAAGAAGCTGGTCTAGAAGATTGATCGCTCATAGCAGAGAAGTTTACGTACGACTGAACACTTGAAAGAATTGAGGAATATCCAGTGGTATCAACTTTTGATATTAACGCTTGCACAGTCATCGTTTCCAACACCTTCTCTTCATCAAACTGTATCAAACCAAATCCACCAGTACTGAGATCAAGCTCTCCATTTTGATAGGTATGAACCGTATCAAATGCATCTAATCCAAGATAAAGGTGTCCATCGTATTCTCCTGGTCCAAGATCACTAGATCCGCGATACAAGTTGAAATCAATAACTTGAAGATTTGCATCAGTTGAACCATCAATAGATCCAATTCCAATTTGCCCAACACTCATTGGACTATTGATTGTAAACGTATAGCTAAACCGTTGCCATGAATCTGTCGCTATCTGTGGATCAGAACGAACGAGAGTATTTGTGGTATAGAAACTGAACTGTTGATTGCTGCCTGTATTACTTTTTACATTGATTGCCATAGTATAAGTACCTGCGGGTAAATTTTCACCAGAGGCTGATCGTAACATCCAATTCCCAACACCATTAAGTGTTGATGCATCATTCGTACCATCTGGCGCAATCTCCGTAGCATCATTCATAATACCGTCAGAATACCACCATTCATTATTCGCGAACATTCTTCTCGGTGCGTTTAGTAAGTTATTTGATGGCTCACTACTTGCTACCGAGTTTGGGATTGAAGCTCTACTTGTACTGTCGTACTCATCAATATACCAAAGCCCTAGTGCGCCGCTTGGCATTGCACTTGCTGTAGTAAAGGTTCGGTCTGTACTTGTTGCACTATTATTACTTACATCCTTTGAAATGACGCGGTAGTGGTAGGTAGTATTAGCCGTCAAACCAGTGAGTGAGACTGAATGAGAAGTAACAAGTGTATTGTCTGTAGTTGTTAGAGACCCGTACGAAGTGGTTGTACCGTACTCTACCTGAGAGTCAGAAAGCTCATTGGTGGTCCAAGTAATGACTGCAGTAGTTTGTGCCAAACTACCTGCTGAAATAGCAGAAAGTACCGGTGCGACCACATCAGGAGCGAGAGCGGTAGTGAACGTATAATCACTACTTGTTGTAGTGTTACTGCTTGCATCCTTTGAAATGACGCGGTAGTGATACGTAGTATTTGCTGTTAAACCGGTTAGTGTTACTGAATGAGAAGTAACTAACGTACTATCGAGTGTTGTAAGTGATCCGTATCCTGTAGTTGTACCGTACTCGATTTGTGAATCTGCAGATTCATTGGTATTCCAAGTAATTGTAGCAGTGATGTGTCCTGGTGTATTAGAAGAAACAGCTGAAACAGTAGGTGCAGTAGTATCTGATGCGGTATTACTAGAACCACCTCCTCCACCTCTTCTTTTTACAGTTGTAGCTACAGGAGAAGTTTGTGTAGTTCCTGTAGTACTAGTACTGCCAATTTTAGTACGTGTCTGTGTATCAAATGTACCTGTTGCTTGAATATTATTTGCTAGCTGGTAGCGAATAAGCGCTAGTTTGGTGTATGAACCAAAAGTAGTAGTTTCTTTTCCTTTTGATCCTGCACCAGCCTCAGCTACAGTATACCCATTGGCATTGAGAAACTGTTGTAGCTTTCGAACATCCTCTCCGATAGTACCCACTTGCAAATCACGAGTAAATTGCAGTTGCTGAGTTGGTTGAGTAGTAGTCAGTGGAGAAGATCCACTAGCATTAATAGCAGCAAGTGTACGAGGTCCGACTCTTCCATACCCTGAAATAGCAGGTACACCACTAGAAACTATTCCTTGTGCTCTCTGAAATGCTTGAACTGCCTGAGTGGTATACGTTCCATAATATCCAGTAATAGCAGAATAAGTGTAATATTCTTTTTCTTTAAGAAATTGTTGCAATGCACTAACATCGGTGCCTGAAGACCCAACATTTATTGGTTGCTGGAAGCTATAAGCAAATACCTGAATGGGAATACTAATAAAAAGTGCGAGTGACGCGAGTATGATACCGATGTTATTTTTTTTCATATATAACATTAGTTTATCATACCTATTACTGTATTAAATAATATCTATATCAATTACACTATCTACACCAGACCGGCTTTGCTTTTAGTACCTTTTTATAAATAGGACAATCCGGTGTATGTGCACCTTCGAGATATCCAATACTCATCAAAAATTCATTGACTATCTCCCCTCCGGTGAATTTAAATGTTTTCTTAAAAATTTTGACCCATTCATCTTTTGTTTTTGGATGGTGGTGTGCGAGCCACAATGCAAATGAACCATATTCTTTTTGAAGCAGCAGAATAGTTTTTGCATTTTCTATTGCTGCGTTTATTTTCAATCTATTACGAATAACTCCAGAATCTTGCATCAGCCGATCTCGATCCTTCTGTGTGTACCGAGTAACTGTTTTAATATCAAAATTACTATAGGCTTTTCTAAACGTTACTTCTTTTTTAAGTATTGTCTCCCAACTCAATCCCGCTTGATTGATCTCAAGGACAAGTCGACAAAACAATTCATTGTCATCATCAATAGGAAAACCGTACGCGGTATCATGATAGGTACCATGGAGTAGTTTCTTTTCAGGAGAGAGTAATGGTATAACAGCGCAGTACGACATGGTAATA
>JAIEON010000052.1 GCA_019750345.1 Patescibacteria group bacterium | reverse complement strand
TGTGCTTCTTCTTGGATTTGACTCTTGGCATCTTTCCAAGATTTCTTTTTGATAATCTCTTCAATTCGAGGAAGCAGACTCTGTGTTACAAATGTATTACAAACTTCATATCCTTGATCGAGATAGAGCGCACCAACAAATGACTCATATGTGTTTGCAAGAATAGTTGCTCGAGCGCGCCCCGTGTCTTTTGTTTCACCTTTCGAAAGTAACAGATAGTCGTTCATTTTTATTTCTGCAGCAACCTCTCCCATAATCACAGCGTTTACAAGCGCACTACGGTACGCAGTGAGTTCACCTTCGTTGTGTGTAGGATATGCCCGAAACAAATAATCAGTAACGATGAGTTCAATCACGGCGTCACCAAGAAACTCAAATCGCTCATTGTGTTCGAGTCCGCTTTTTGGATTTTCGTTGATATAAGAACGGTGAGTAAATGCTCGTTGCAAGAGTGCTTTATCAGTAAAACTGATACCGAGCGAAAGTTCAAAAGGAGTAAAGTCTTTCATATATAGTGTGGGGTATAGCCTGCGGGCTAGTAGGATTCAAGTTATAAACTACCAGCTGTTATATGCTGTAACCTATAAGCTAAAACCTAGTCTGTCTTAGTAATGTGTTCGATCGCTTTTGCGATCAATGGCAATATATCATCATATACGGTGAGGTCAACTACTTCATGTAATTGGAACCAAGAAGCACGATCTAGTCCACCACTTCCCTTTTCGAGAACCAATTCTTGATACTCACTCTTTCCGAGGAAGAATGTTACTTGCTTGCGAACCTTTCCGATACCTGGTGGATACGCAATATATTCGATTTCGCCGAGTTTTTCTGACACAGTAATATCAAGCCCGATTTCTTCTTTGATTTCTCGTACGGCTGCTTCTTCAATACTCTCACCTTCTTCAACACCTCCTTTAGAAAGAGTCCAGTATCCAAATACATCATGTACCAAAGCGACATAGATAACTCCATCATGCTTGGCATACACCACAGCACCGGCTTTGTGTTCAATAGGAATCTTTGAGAGATCTTCTTCGGTCATTACAGGATTTTGTTTTGCGCGCGATACACTGATTTGTTCTTTACCAGGTTCACCAATTTCTTTATAGACCGCACCGAGAACACCGTTGACAAATTTACCACTGTTTTCTCCACCAAATGTTTTGGCGAGCTCGATTGCTTCATTGATTGCAACTTTTGGAGGAACTTGTTCACGGTCACCAAATAAAAGTTCCGCAAGTCCCATACGAAGGACGTTACGGTCTACATTTGAAATCTTTTCGAGTGGCCACTCAGGTGCGGCCTTTTGGATGATGTCATCAATAACAGTCTGCTTGCGCTGAACTGTTTCTGCGAGCTCATAAATAAACGCATTATCGTTATGACCAGGAGCAAACTCTGCAATGTCTCTATCAATCACAAGCTTAAGATCCTCAGGTTTACCTGAGAAATCCCATTCGAACAGTGATTGAAGAACAATTGACCTCGAGAGGTGCCGGTTTGCCATAAGTAATAGTATATATTATTTAGCAGATTTAGCTTGTTTCTTCTGGACCTTTTTAACAGGATCACCGATTACGCTTTTACCTTTGTACATGCCATCAAGACTAGCGCGGTGACGGATGTGCATAGTGCCATCATTGTCCTTACTTAGCGCAGGGTCTTTTAATGCATGGTGCGATCGGCGATTTGCCGTATGCGCACGTGTGTGTCTCATTCGAACTACCATATCGGACTATAGTACTACAGACTGTTAAAAAAGTAAAATGCCCTACTACCCTTTTATTTCGAGACCCTTGAGTACTATTGACTTTTTGATTGTAAATGATATAATACTATCAAATCGTTGGTGCAATTCAGCACCGTTGAAAAAATTAAATAGAGTATGGAAACTCAAACACACACTACTTTCCCGACTTCTCATCAGAGAACGTACACACGAATTTTGCAGGATATAACGCAAGAAGAAGAACTGATAAAAACTCTGAGACCAAAGCCAGGGACAATAAACGAACTTGGTATAACTGTTGCAGTGATACTCTATGTCCCCTTCGATAAAAGTGTCGATGGTCAAGTATTACAATCTCCAGAAATGCTGAGAATTACCGAATGGCAAGATTTTGGAGGAGGATACCGAGTAAAAAAAGTTCCGGCTGGAAGTATGAATTCCGAAGATAAAGATATCTACGGAGCAGCAAACAGAGAACTATTTAGCGAAACAGGTTACGTTGCTGAAGGAGGATGGGAGGTGACGCGAGTTGTAGAAACAACTAGCACTATAGAATCAGTACGTCATTTCAAAGCTTTTCTTACCGCTAAAGATGCTGTCAAACGAGGAGAGCCAAGTGAAGCATGTATCGAAAGCGTAGATAGAATATCTATCAAAGACATGCAATCTAAAGATTCACAATCTGGCTTAGCTCATATGACCTATGATCAAGGAATTGGATTTCGTCCTTTTATTGAAAAGGTAAAAAATTTTAGTATGCATTTTGCTCTAGGAACAATGAACCTCGTAGTAAAAGATTGGTATCCTAAAGGATAGTAAATCATTACTACTTAACTGTACAAACAAGAGTGCTCAATTATTATATTGAGTGCTCTTTTTCTTTTTGACCCTTTAATGCTATAGTTTTTAGATGAAAAACAGAGAACACACCCGTCATTCCCTTGCCCACCTTCTTGGTGCGGCTGTTATGGAGCTTTATCCTGATGCACAGCTCACGCTGGGCCCGGCTATCGAAACGGGATTCTACTATGACGTATTGTTCACTACTCCTATTAGTGCGAACGATCTTCCAACAATCGAAGCAAAAATGCGCGATATTCTCCCCTCTTGGAAAACAGTAACTCATAAAGAAGTAACTAAAGATGAGGCGCTCGCTTACTTCAAAGGCAATCAATTTAAAGAAGAACTCATTAACGAAATCGCAGAACGTGGCGAGACTATTACTCTCTATACTATGGGAGAAGGCGCCAGTGCATTTACTGACCTTTGCCGTGGCGGACACACTGATGACTTGAGTGTCATCGACACAGAAAGTTTCAAACTTGATCGTGTTGCCGGAGCATACTGGCGCGGAGATGAAAAGAATAAAATGCTTACCCGTGTGTATGGTTTGGCGTTTGACTCAAAGACTGATCTTGAAACATACGAATGGCAACAGGAGGAAGCAAAGAAGCGCGACCATAGAAAACTTGGCAAAGAACTCAAACTCTTTACTACCTCTGATCTTGTTGGCGCAGGACTCCCCCTCTTCCAGCCCAACGGCATGATTGTTCGTAAAGCGATCGAAGATTATCTCTGGGAACTTCATTCAACAAAAGGATACTCACGCGTCTGGACTCCTCACATTGCAAAAGAGGCGCTATACGAAACATCAGGTCACGCCGCAAAATTCGGTGATGAACTATTTCGTGTACAAGGAAAAGATGAAGCATTTATCATGAAGCCAATGAATTGCCCACACCATATGCAGATCTTTGCGGACAATCAATTCTCCTACCGCGACATGCCGGTGCGATATTTTGAACCTGCAACTGTCTACCGTGATGAAAAAACGGGGCAACTTGGAGGACTGACTCGTGTTCGATCTATCACACAAGACGATGGTCACCTCTTCTGTCGTGAATCTCAAATTGGAGAAGAAATCAAAACTATCGTTTCTATTATTAAATCATTCTACACAACTATGGGAATGATGGATGGGTATTGGGTACGTCTTTCACTACGTGGCGATGATACTTCAAAATACCTCGGGAGTGACGAAGTCTGGCAGACAGCTGAACAAGCGCTCACTACAGTATGTATTGAAGAAAATCTTCCTTACACCCCAGCAAAAGACGAAGCTGCATTCTACGGACCAAAGCTCGACTTCATGTTCAAGGATGCTATCGGACGTGAATGGCAACTCGCAACAATTCAGTGCGACTTCAATCTCCCAAATCGTTTTGAATTAGAGTTCACTAATGAAAAAGGTGAAAAAGAACGTCCAGTGGTTATTCATCGTGCTATCAGTGGTTCACTTGAGCGCTTCATGGGCGTGATGATTGAACACTTCGCCGGAGCATTTCCTACTTGGCTCTCTCCTGTTCAGGTTGCTCTCCTTCCTGTATCAGATGCGCAGGCAGATTATGCGAAAGGAGTACAAAACAAACTTATAGCGGCAGGTATTAGAACAAAATGGTTTGCAGATGATAGTCTCGGCAAACGTATTCGCGCTTCAAAAACTGAAAAGATTCCCTACCAAATAGTTGTTGGTAATAAAGAAATTGAAAGCAATACTCTCACTGTTGAAGGTCGCAACGATCTCAAACTTGAGGGTATCAGTATTGAAGATTTCATCGTTCGTATCACAAACGAAATCAAAAACCGTAAAGATTTATAATAATTCGTATATACTATATTTATGGAAAACAATACAACGTACAACCTTATGAATCAGATGACTCAAGAGTCAAAGAGTCTCTGGCGCATCAAAAATACCTATCTTGCAGAAGCAGTGTCTGACGAAGAAAAAACTTTTTGGTCTACTCTCGCACAACAAAAAGAACAGACTGTAAACGATCTCAAGTCTCTTATCAAAAATTCTCTCTAATAGTTCAAGACTAAAAAACACCACTGTTTAGTGGTGTTTTTTAGATATCGAGATTTGCGAGTTTTGCGTTGGATTGAATGAATGATTTGCGAGGAGCAACTTCAGAACCCATGAGGACGTCGAAGATATTGTCTGCCTCGATCGCGTCTTCGATCGTGATTTGCTTCATCACACGACGAGCAGGGTCCATAGTTGTTTCCCAGAGTTCGTCTGAGTTCATTTCACCGAGACCTTTGTATCGTTGAATAGTGATCTTGGTTTCGCGCTTTTTCTTAACTTCTTCTCCTTCACCCTCTTCTTCGTCATCAGAAATACCTACCTCTCCATCTTCTTCAGGAATAATTTCTGCTGCTACACCGCCACCCATAGTTTTGAGAACCATCTCTTTTTCAGAATCATTGTACGCATAAAAAAGCTCTTTCCCTTTTTTGATTTTGTAGAGTGGTGGCTGTGCAACATAGACATACCCCGCATCGATTACTTCGCGGAAGTAGCGATAGAACAGTGTAAGAATCAACGTACGAATGTGACCTCCGTCAGTATCCGCGTCGGTTGCAAGCACTATCTTGTGATAGCGCATTTTTTCGAGATCAAATGTGTCTCCAATAGAGGTACCCATAGCGATCACCAGGTTTTTGATTTCTTGACTACCAAGCATACGGTCGAGTCGTGCACGTTCCACGTTCAAAATCTTACCGCGAAGTGGCAATATAGCTTGTGTGCGACGATCACGCCCCATCTTTGCTGTACCACCCGCAGAGTCTCCCTCAACAATAAAGAGCTCACTCTCTGAAGCGTCCTTGGTCTGACAGTCGGCAAGCTTACCAGGGAGTGTCATTCCTTCGAGCGCACCTTTACGTAAGATATTATCCTTTGCTGCCTTTGCTGCCTTGCGAGCACGGAGTGCGAGGAGTACTTTCATAATGATAGCTTTTGCTTCATCAGGATGTTCTTCGAGGAATGTACCGAATGCCTCACCAAAGACACTTGCTGTCGCACCTTGAGCTTCTGTACTACCAAGCTTTCCTTTGGTCTGACCTTCGAATTGAATTTCAGCAAGCTTCACTGAAACCACTACTGTAAGACCTTCAAGTACGTCGTCTCCTGAGAATGCACCATCTGCTTCTTTAACGATATTATTCTTTTTGGCATACGTATTAAGCAAGCGAGTAAGTGCCATTTTGAATCCTGTGATATGTGTTCCCCCTTCGAGGTTGTAAATGTTGTTAGCAAAAGGAACGATACG
>JAIEON010000069.1 GCA_019750345.1 Patescibacteria group bacterium | reverse complement strand
TCTTTCACTTCTTTGCGTTCGAAGAATCTCACACCGAGTACTTGATACGGTATTCCGTGTGTGAGAAAAGCTTCCTAGAGTACTCGAGATTGAAAGTTTGTACGAAAGAGTACCGCTATCTCTTCAGGAGCAACACCTTTGTCTATTTGTTCAACACATCTCTCGACGATGAATTGTGCTTCATCGTTTTCATCATATGCACCGTAGAGAGAAATCATATCCCCTTCTACATTGTTCGTGAATAATTGTTTTGGAGTTCTATATGTATTTTTGTTGATCACTTCGTTTGCTACTGCGATCACTGTTTTAGTCGAACGATAATTTTCTTCGAGTATTACCACAGTTGCTTCTGGATAGTCTCGTTCGAATTCCAAAATATTTTTGATATTTGCACCACGCCATGAATAAATACTTTGGTCGCTATCGCCGACTACACAAATATTTTTTTTGTCTGCCGCCAATGCTTTTGCAATACGGTACTGCACTTCGTTGGTGTCTTGGTACTCATCAACACTGATGTGGCTCCACGTGCCATGGCACCACGCACGAGCTTCTTGGTTTTCTTCGAGTAGTTTCACTGTTTCCAAAAGTAAATCGTCAAAGTCTACTGCTTTTTGTTCACGCTTGAGTGCTTTGTATCGTTTCCAAACCTGCCCTGCTATGCGATGGTTAGGGTTGCTACTGGTGATTAGTTGCTCTGGTTCTAGTAGTGCATTTGCACTACGGCTGATTGTGTTTTTAATACCTCGTGGATCATGCATTTTGGGATCCATACCAAAGTAATTAAGAGATTCTTTGATCAGGCTTGTAGTGTCGCCATCGTCGAGAATGGTGAAACGTTTGATTGTTCCATCATATACTCCAAACTTACGGAGTAAAAAAACTCCCAGTGAGTGAAACGTGCTGACAAAAGGTATACTATCTCCTCGTACAATAAAGGGTACCTCTTGAATTAAGGTATGTACCCGCTCACGCATTTCTTTGGCTGCTTTGTTGGTGAAGGTAACCGCCAGAATACTCGACGGTGAAACGCCGGTAGTAATAATGTGACACATACGATTTACTACTGTTTTTGTTTTACCTGCCCCAGCGCCGGCTACTATTAATAGTGCGCCATCAGTGGTGAGTACTGCCTTTTTTTGTGCATCGTTCAATCCTTGGGTGAAATCCATAGTTTCTCCAGTGTAACAGAGTAGTGTCAGTAAATCCTAAAGTGGGATGATGAGAAAACCTAGTATTTGCAAGGTATTTTTAGCATCTTTCACTACAATGATTCTATATATAGTGTCAATGACTATAGAACAAGGATTATTAGACAATATTCTATTGACTACTATATAAAAAGTTGCATAATCACAAAACATGACTTTTGCCTGGTATCATATTTCACTATAACTATGACAACAGACGATTCCACGGGTAGACCGTATAAACGAACTTTATCTTTATTACTCCTTCTTGCACTGAACGCGGGAACGGGGCATATTCTTACAAGTCAGATTATCAATCGCCTTAATGCGCAAGGAGTTTCTTTCATTAAAGACGAGCACGTTTCAGCTAATCCGGCAGACACTCTCTCCGAAGGAAGTCCTATTGCACCTATTACTGAAGTATCAGATAGTGCTACAGAAAATCATGAAATTACTTCCTATACAGTGCAAACTGGGGATACTATTGGAGAAATCGCAGAACAATACGGTATTTCTGTAGATACTGTTCGATGGGCAAATGATCTAGGATCTAAAGGGGTTATCAAGCCGGGAGATACTCTTGTAATGCTCCCTATTAGTGGTGTGTTATACGCAGTACAAAAAGGCGACACATTGAGCGGAATTGCTACTAAGTATGACGCACACAGTCAAGAAATCCTTACGTACAATGGACTTGCTGATGCTAAAGGTATTAAACCAGGCATGAAACTTATTGTCCCTGGGGGTGAAATGGTTGCGGAACCAGTAAAGAAGCCAGCTACAAAGTCTGTTGAAAAAACTACTACCAAGAAAGCTGAATCAGCTACTACTTCTAGTAAATCTACTTCAACCAGTTCTGTTTCTTCAGGCAAATTCATCATGCCGATTCCTGGAAGTATTATTACTCAAGGAAAGCATGACTCAACCGCAGTAGACTTCGGTGCCCCTGTAGGAACTTCTGTAAAAGCAGCTGCAGATGGTAAGGTAACGTTAGTAAATAGTGGAGGATATGGTGGAGGATATGGTACATACATTATTATCAGTCATTCAGATGGCACACAAACTCTGTATGCTCACCTTTCAAGTGTTGCTGTCTCTGTCGGAGACTCAGTAGATCAAGGGGAAGTTATTGCCAAAAGTGGTAATACAGGACGTTCTACTGGTCCTCACTTACATTTCGAAGTTCGTGGTGGAGTTAATCCTTTCTTTAGTTATAAAGTAGGTAGTAGATTCTAATAGTTATCAAAGAAAAAAAGCGATTCAAAAATGAATCGCTTTTTGTATTTCTGGTTGTTCGGATAGTTGTACTATGAGTGCAACTAATACCGTTTCAATCGATTGTTGCATCCAGGCAACTTCTGATTGTCCGGTAATTGTTTCATATAACGGCTTCGTCTTATCTTTGATGTCTACTCCTGTGAAATGTTGAATAGTACTTGCAGGAAGTTTGTTATTGATCATTTTTTCTGCGAAACCTTCATAGTCCAGTGGTATTTCAACAAAATCACTGCAAAATTTCACCACTCCTTCTGTGACGATAAAACCTGAAACAGCGAGAGCGAATGTCACTTTGTCTTCTTGTGGATACACAACGAATGATTTATGTATACCTAGAGCGATTGATCCTGTGGGAAGCGGTGGTTCAACATTCATTCTCCGTGCCCTACTTCGAGACCCTTCTTCGCAGGACTGTCTCGTGAACGTTGTTTTGATAGTAGGAATATCTCCGACAGTATGGAGTGATTCTTCGTCGATAATCTGTGCATCACACAGTACGGCATTGCGTGCGTTTTGTGTGGCGAGTAATTTATTACCGCTCGCACTTTCTATGTAAATATTCATGAGCTAAGGTATTGGTTTATGATATTGTACTTTTTCTCAAGCGTTGGTCAATTAATCAAATTTGGGTCTATATTGTAGGGCTTCGAGTATATGTTTGGGTTCTATTGAGGTACTGTCTTCTATACCAGCGATTGTTCGGGCGACTTTGATGATGCGCAAATATACACGAGGAGAAAGTTTAAGTGTCTCGGCAGATTTCTGAAGCAGTGATTTTGCTTCGTCAGTGATATCAGACTTTGTTTGTACATCATTTGTAGTGAGTTCGCAATTTAGCTTGTTTCGTTCTATATATTGTTTTTTTCTAATGTTCTTAATAGTCATCTTGAGAGAACTACTCTCGTTTATGGTAGTTGTTTGATGAAGTGTTTCGTATGCTACGTGTGCAACCGGTACCCATAAATCAATTCGGTCGACTATAGGCCCAGAGAGTTTTTTGCTGTAGCGTGATAGTTCTTTACCACTACATGAACATGATTTAATACCGCTTCCTCGGTAACCACACGGGCAAGGATTCATGGCGGCGAGTAGAATAAACTTTGCAGGATAGCGCACACTTCCTTTTGCTCGAGCAACAGTGATATTGCCTTCTTCAAGTGGTTCACGAAGTGCTTCGATTACTCGCCGATCAAATTCAGGGAATTCGTCGAGATATAATACTCCGCGATGCGCGAGCGTAATATCACCTGGACGAATATTCGAACCTCCTCCAATGATTGCGACATGGGATGCACTATGATGTGGTGCACGAAGCGGTGGTGTGCCATTCATCATGTCATCGATAAGTCCGATTGAAGAATAGATCATGGCAACTTCGAGGAATTCATCAGTGGTAAGTTCTGGAATAATTCCATGAAATGCTCGAGCAAGCATGGTCTTGCCGGTGCCTGGTGGACCAAACAATACAATATTATGTCCACCTGCGGCGGCGATAGTGAGTGCTCGCTTGGCGCTTTGTTGTCCTCGCACATCTCCAAAGTCAGTGATATTTTTTTCTGTAAGTGTCCGTATAGTACTAAAGACACTGATACGAAGTTTTTGTCCATGAAGGAAATGATCCACCAGATCTTTGAATGTTGGTACGAGATGAAATATAATTCCTTCAATCAATCGCGACTCTTCTTCATTCCCTTCTGGAATAAATAATTCTTTGATGCCATGGGATTTTGCCCAGACTGCAATAGACAGAAGTCCTCTGACTTTGCGCACTTCCCCGTTGAGTGCCAGTTCGCCAATGAATAATATATGCTCTGTCTGTGCTACTAGTTGCTCTGTGGCGATGAGATACCCTATCGCGATCGCAAGATCAAAATACGCTCCCTCCTTTTTTAGTTCTGCAGGAGAAAGTGACACAATCACCTTTTCATTTTGTCCTTTGATATTGATATCCAAACTATTGCGGACGGCAGAGATTACCCGCTCGCGTGCTTCTTCTACTGCTTTGTCCGGCAGTCCGACTATTTGAAATAAATACAGTCCCTTGTTTACATCTATTTCAATCGTGACTCCTGTAGCACCGAGACCGGTGAGTTGTGCACTTTGTATTCGAGCAAATGACATGTCTGTAGTATAGAACTACGAGATGAAATAAAGATGAAGAAAATAAAAAACCCAGAGGTTGAACCTCCGGGTTTTTTATTAAGAACGAATGTTACATTTCGTTGTCGTTCATATGTGCCTTGTTTGTGCGGGCAGCAGGGTTTGCCTTCAAGCGAGCTTCTTCGATTGCTTCACCTGAGATTTCACAAAATCCGTAGGTTCCAGCGTCAATCTTCTCGAGAGCAATATTGATGTCCGTGAGACGAGTTTGGAGAGTGGTAACCATGGCGCTTCGGCCTTCGAAGTCTTCAAAACGGTCTGCTGCATCATTGTCGTCAGTTTCCCCCATCAATTCTTGATCAGGAGTTGCTTCCCAGAAATTAGTTTCTGTATTAAATAACGCGATACCGCCAAGCTCCTCTTCGAGGGTCTGCTTTTCGGTCAAAAGAGCTGTTTTGTAGTGATCGGTATTTTTCATACCACGTATACTAGCACGCCCAAAGGAAAGTACAAGCCCGATTTCCCCTATCTTATTGGCGAAGAATTGTATCGTATAACGTCTTTAATACTGCGGGGTCTGTGGTAAGTACAATAATGTTTTCAGTGATAGGTGCATACAATAATGTCAGTGTTTTGTTACCAGAGCTATCTATTGTATAGAGTGTGCGAACTGGTACATTGTAGCGGTACTCTCCTATAAATGTTGGGACTGTTTCGGGGGTAATACTGGTTGTATCAATAGCGAGTGCTCGAGTAAATTGAGTCAGAAGTGTAGGTTCTGCAATCAAAAATTCTTTTATGGCAATGTCTGGAGTAGTGGTCGATGCGATAATAAAAGGAGTTGTTTTTTCTCCTGTATCGACAACCCCTAATCGTACAGCGTCCAATGAAGTGCTAAATGGTTCAGTGGGCGTTGCTCCTAAAAAAGAGAAGAGCGCAGCATTGCTTAAAAGAGTTTGAGTCGGTACATCTTCTACAAGTTCAATAAGATAGGGCTTGTTTATTGAAAGTGATTGATCATCAACCATGAATTGTTCCAGTACAGATTCAATAGTACTAGTGCTTGCAATAATTGGATCTGTACTAGTGAACACTCCCACAGAAGTACTGCCGGTTATCGGTACAGTAAGACGTTGATAGTGGTATGCTCCATACCCGAGGGCACCGAGAGCTACGAGCAATAAAAAAATAGATCCTGCTGTATACCATATGCGAGCTTTTTTATTATATTTTTCTACTATGTCTAAAGTTTCTCGATCTCGTGCATTG
>JAIEON010000067.1 GCA_019750345.1 Patescibacteria group bacterium | reverse complement strand
TAATAAGATGAGTAAAAATTTTGAACGGAGACATGGTCTACGATAATTCGAACCATACTCAAAAAAGTACGCTTGATCATTATTGTGGTCAAGCGTTTTTACTTGTCAATATAAAAAACTCTGGTATAGTATTGGCAAAATTGAACTGTATGAAAAAATTAAAAAACATCCGCGTTGCGATTCAAGGATTTTTTACCAATACTGGATTATTCTTTATGAGAAATCCTAAGGCGAAAGAGGTTTCTCAATCCAAAAATCAAATTGTATCGCCAGAATATACCGACCCTACTCCTGGCGCCCATCAAGATTTCGAGTTTGAGTAGAATTTAAGAAATTGTCCAAAATGTTTGGGCAATTTTTATTTCCATGTTTTTCCGTCAGTAGTGAGAGTCACAGTACCTTTGTCTTGAGTACTAACAAACGGGATACCGAACTCTTTGAGTCGATCAATAACTTCTTTTGCCGGATGACCGTATCTGTTCGATACTCCAGCAGAGACCAGTGCGCGACTAGGACTGGTCGCTTTCAAAAATTCTGCGTTCGTTGAAGTCTTGGATCCATGGTGTCCAAGTTTCAAAATATCAGTATCTACTTCTCTAGGATTTACCTTAGCTAAAAATTGTTCGACCGACGACGGCGCATCCCCTGTCAGAAGTATACTCGCAGTACCCATATCAAGTCTCCCTACAACAGATGCGCTATTGGTCTCCCAGTGTGTCGTTGATCGATCAGGAAAAAGAATAGAAAATTTTGATGGCAATAGTGGATCTGTATCAAGTGAAAGATTCATTCCTTGTCGTACGTAGTAGGAAGGAATGCTTCGCTTCAATAATTCATCGTTGAGTGTTTTGAATTGCTCAGTGTCAGTGAGAACGTCTGACGTAAGGAATAGTCCTACATCGTATCTCGAAAGCACCAATGGTAGACCTCCAATATGGTCTGCGTCCGGATGTGTCGCGATCACCACATCAATACTTCGATCTCCCCGAGGCATGACACGAGCAAGTTCACTGAGCACACTTGCGTCTTTACCAGCGTCAATCAACAATTGTTTACCATTTTTTGCTTCGATAAGAAAACTGTCGCCCTGACCAACGTTGAGCATATGAACTTTTGCTAATTCGTCTGATTTCTTGGGTATCGATAGCAAACATGACACTCCAAGCCCGAGTGTAACGAGAGCCATAAGAGTCAGTGTACGAGCCTTTCTATTCATGATACTGTTAAGTATATGTATACAGAACAACAATTCCAAATCCCTACCCTCAACGGACTTACAGAAAAGACTATCGAGGAACACAAGAAACTCTATGCCGGCTATGTAAAACATGCCAACCTTATCAACGAAAAACTTGCCTCATACAAAGGTGATGAAACAAAGACTTATGAAACAGGTGAACTCTACCGACGATTCTCATTTGAGTACAACGGTATGCGTAACCATGAATGTTACTTCGCTCTTTTGACCGGTACTTCTATTGATGCTCCAACACTGATCCAAGCAATCAACACACAATGGGGTGATGTAGAAACATTCAAGAATGCTTTCACTGCTCTTGCGTTGACTCGCGGTATCGGTTGGGCAATGCTCTCATTCGACAAGTCTACTTCTACACTCATCATGCACTGGATTGACGAACAACACCTCGGTCAACTCCAAGGAACAACTCCAATCATCGCACTAGACATGTGGGAGCACTCATTCGTCGCCGACTATCAACCATCAGGAAAGAAACAATACGTTATTGATTTCCTAGCTCAGATGAATTGGTCTGCTGCAGAATCGAACTACGTAAACGCTCAATAAATAGCTGCAACTCTTTTTTAAATAGGAAAAAGAATAGCACAGAATAGATACCAACAACACTCCAGGACGCCAGTTCTGGAGTGTTGTATTGTGGTAAATGATCAAGGACTTTCAATATCTCTCTAGTCGTCGAGAGTACAAAAGAAAGTATCACACCGACGACAGAGGCAAGTGGGGCTATCCAGGCTGTCATAACAACCACTGGAGCCAGAATCATGATTAGTGGAGTGACAATACCAAGCAGAATATTTGCAGGGAGCGCAGCGACTGGCACTACACCAGAGAAATACATAGTGTAGGGAATAATAAATAGTGGCATCACGAGAGCCAGTGTGCCCAATTCTCTCATATTAATATAGGGAGTGTTGGGAAGAAAATAAAACACGTGTTCAATTTTGGGAACGACTGCAATCATACAAAATGTCGCCAAGAACGATAAATGAAATCCGGGGTCAATAAATACCATTGTCGGTGACCAAATAAAGAACAGCAGATAACTAATAAGTAGCGCTCGCCACGCATTGTACTGACGTAACGTTATAACAGAAAGAAGTCCAATACTCCCCATCACACCAGCTCGTACTGACGCTACTCCTGCACCACTGACCAACACGAGTGAAACAATAGCAATAATTGTGAGCACTATCCGAAGACGTTGCGGAATATGTCGCAAGAGTAACCCTAAGCATCCGCCTAACAATGTAATATTATATCCAGACAGTACGAGTGTATGCAGTACACCAGTCGAACGAAACAATTCTTCTACTGCTTTTGGTATATCTCCTTGATATCCAAACACCATACCGCTCGCCACCCCATTATTGGGAAATGAAACATATTCGTTTATAGTGTCAGCAATCTTGTACCGAAGCATCGTCATCGCTCTAGAAATACCAAACCCTCCTTTTTGCTGTAGTTCTATCTGTGCATTTCTCGATACCGCTACAATATGTTTACTGTGCAAATATGCTCTGTAGGAAAACAGTCTTCCAGTATCGGTAACAAAATCTTCTGGTTGTTCTATCGACCCGGAAACTTTTACCGTATCTCCTGGTAATACCTGGACGTGATTATAGCTAGTGATTTGTATTCGCTCATTGTAACTAGTGTCTCTCACAACAATTTTAGTACTCGTGAGTTCTTTTTCTAACGTTAAGACTTTTGCCGAAAATGTTCTCACACCAAACAACGTCTGCGGTGTAACACTGTTGTGTAAAGAAACCAATCCTGCACCAGTGAAACACAATACGATACATACGACCACAATCACACAAGATTTCTTATAAGGAAATACAATGCAAAAACCCGCTCCGAAAAGCAGGCTTATGCACAACATACTTATATAAGAGAGATCATTATATGACGCAACTGCACCAACTGTAATAAAAAATGCTGCAAGCTCTACCACAGAAATACTGTATCAGAGCGAGATGAAATCTAGTTAAACTAGAGCAAACTATGGAGTGTATAGTCCTGAATCAATCCAGTTTCTTCACCTTTTGAAAATACTTTTTTATACTTCGCTCCTTTTGTTCCTTTTACACGAGCTTCACATGCTGCCCAGGTTTTATCAGTAAAGACTTTTCCGTTTACCATTGAAACATACGAATATGCCGGGCCAGTTTCCTTCTTTGTTGCACCTGGCTTCTTAGTAGGTTTTTGTACAGATTGTGGAGGGTTTGCAACAAGCTCTGCTTCATAGTCTTTTATTGTTCCATCAAACAACGTGTAATTATTTTTTAATGCTGCAGCAACTGCGAGCTCGTCACAGCGATCATTGTAGGTATGCCCACTATGTCCTTCGACTTTTACGAGCTCAAGCTTCTTGCCGAAATGATCTCGAAGTTCGAGCAATGCTTGCCACTGACTTTTGTTCTCGACTGGTTTCTTGGTCGCGGTCAGCCAGCCATTTCTTTTCCAGCCATCAAGCCAGCTTTCAAGACCACGGAGTACGTAGGTCGAGTCAGCATGTACAAGTACAGTATAGTCACCAAAATGTTTTTGAGCGTACTCAAGACCTTTCTCTACCGCCAAAAGTTCCATTTGGTTGTTCGTTGCAGGAGTGACATTCCCCGCAAGCTCTATTGCTTGTGTGTCTGTCATCAGTATCGCTGCCCAGCCGCCAGGACCAGGGTTTCCGCGGGATGATCCGTCAGTATAAATTGTTACAGTATTTTTCATTGCAATATTATAGCATTTCAACAATACGTAGTCGTACACCCCCTCTGAAACCACTCTGCATAGTCGCAGTAAATGAAATAGTGGCACCCGCTACGCACTGTGCACAGAGCTCATCACTCGCAAAGAAAGTAAATGCTGTTACAGTACCAAAACTATCACTCACAACACATTCTAAATGCTCTTTTGTTTTTCCAAATTTCTTTGTACTTACTATAGTCACCTCTTTGAACAAAAATTCTGGTTCAGAATTTCCTACACCAAAAGGAGCGAGTCGACGAATGGCCTGGAGATGTCGAGTAGTCACAATTGCGAGCGGCATTTCTAGTGAATCTATTTTTTCTTTCACTCCAATAGTATCACCGAGAGTCTTGTGTGCAGTGTTTAATGCTTCTTCAAGAAAATGTACCTGCTCCTTTGTTACAGCAAATCCTCCGGCTGCTTGGTGCCCACCGCCGTGAATCATTGCAGTCTCTGGAAGTGCTTGAAAAATATATGCGGCATGGTGCACAGCAATCATACGACATGACCCCTTCAGTGTTCCATCACCGGCCTCACCCCAGACAAAAAAACTTCTGTTATACGTTTCTTGTAGTTTGTTCGCTACAAGCCCGAGCACTGCAGGGCGCCACTCTGGGTCGCCAATCACAACAATCTCTGGCATTTCTCGTGCCGCAAGTCTACTGTGTGCTTCTTTAGTAATACGAGCGACTAGAAGCTTGCGTTCGTTATTAATTTTATCGAGTTCAGCAACTATTGTCATTGCCTCTGCCTTATCTTCGGTTGCGAG
This sequence comes from Patescibacteria group bacterium, assembly GCA_019750345.1. Taxonomy (GTDB): domain Bacteria; phylum Patescibacteriota; class Minisyncoccia; order Phycocordibacterales; family UBA9973; genus UBA4124. The sequence continues at coordinate 861 of JAIEON010000067.1, read as the reverse complement.
CAGATTAAATGCGAGCATCGGAGTACGCATGCGTGACGCGGCGTTCAGTCGTGGCGCAACAGTAAACGTCAGGTCTGTTTCGATGAGATTGTTCATCATCAGTCCATTGTTTGCGAAAAGTGTTCGCAAACCTACACGGCGAGTTTTCTTCATCACCATCAGTCCATATGCTGCGAGTACTCTGTTTTCTCCCACAAGCGGTACCATGTCTGAGAGTGTCGCGAACCCGACCATGTCGAGCAGCCATTTCTCCCATCCGGCGACAATGCCGTGTTCCTTACTGTATTTCTCCAGGTATGCGCGCACGAGCGTGAAAGCAACGGCTGCACCGCAAAGGTCCTTGTTGTAGCTACCCTTGGCAGGGTGCACCACCGCATGTGCGGCAGGATACATCGAGAGCGGTGCATGGTGATCAGTCACTATGACATCTATTCCGCGACTTTGTGCATCAGCGACTTCAGCGAGAGCGGTAATACCGACGTCTACCGTTATCATGAGCGTCACGCCTTTCTTTTCGAGTTCACCGATACCGAGAGTGCTCACTCCGTAGCCTTCGTCATGACGGTCCGGAATATAAACGTGAACATTTTCTGCTACACCAAACACCTTAAAGAAGTCCACCAACACTACTGCCCCCGGAATACCGTCACAGTCGTAGTCGGCATAAATACCGATTTGTTCCTTTTCATCTACTGCCTTTTTAATACGCTCTACTGCAATAGCCATATCATCGAATTTCGAAACATCCCCTAATGCATAGGTTGGAAAGAGAAATTCTTGCTGCTCTGTCGGACTGAGACCGAGACGCTCTAACAAAATAGCCTGCAATTGATCAGGCGTCGGAGTAGTGGGATTCATACG
>JAIEON010000078.1 GCA_019750345.1 Patescibacteria group bacterium | reverse complement strand
AGGGTGAAGCCTTTCTTAAACGAGTGGTTCATATTCAAAAATTATAGCATTTTATAAAAAATAAATATGACTATTTATTTACACGTAAAGCCATCTATGGCAGTAATATACTGACGGAGCCCCCACCCTCCTGATTCTTTATAATACCCAAGGACTGGTCCAGTCGGGTAACAAAAATATTTGTATGAAAATGTTCCTGCCGGAGTACTGTCGCCAGTCATGTTATTGATTGGGTCAACCGGTACCTTTGAAAGATACCCCGCTGTTTCCAAGAACCCCATAAACCCTCCTTGAGAACTATATTCCCACGCCCCTGCATCAGCTGCAGAATAGATTCCTTGTGCTGGTCCACAAGTAGTACCACTGGTAACAGGAATACACCCATAGTCACTATGATACATAGTGAGCGCTGTACGTATAGTCTGCATATCTTGTAAGCGTTTCGCATCACGCGCTTTCGCTCGAGCAGTGTTTAAACTAGATAATACAACCGCAGCTAATACTCCTATAACTGCAATAACGACAAGAAGTTCGATGAGCGTAAAGCCTTTCTGACTTTTGTATGAGTAACTCATTATGTACTGAGTATACCATGGCTACATACCTTATATAGTAGATATCAAAAGAAAAAACATCCGTTGCAGGATGTTTTTTCGTGTTGTTGTACTCGTAAGCCGAATTCTGTTTTGATGATCATTTATCTGGGATGGTTGTTACCAACCACCTCTAGCAGCACTTCCCTTGCGGGACACGGCCTTGCACACGAGTAAGGATTTAGCCGTTTCATTTCGTATGTTGCCATACAAATTAATCCGCTAGGGATTCCATTGCATTTCTGCTCCGGCGTCACTGTTCGCACCTCGGTGTTTGCACACGATGGGAATTACCCACTACTTTTCCAAATTGAATTGGTATGTGTTCGGACTTTCCTCTCCTGACTCAATTTCTGAATCAAGAGCGATCAAGCGGTACAACACTGATACTCTATAGTAAACAAATAAAAAGTAAAGTGTTATTGAGTATTACTCAGATGATAACGAACGGTCGTTCCTCCACCCCACCAAATCTTTCCGCAAAATCTTGCTTGGTTTGTCGTAGAATCTGTATCTCGGTCTATGACAGCATTAAGTGCTGCATACTTTTCTCCTGCAATAATTGAATCTGGAAATGATAAAAATATTCCAACGCCATTATTAACCTGACCAGCACTACAGGTTGTAACAACATCACCTTCGTTATCATAATAATATGCCGATCCTAATGGTGACAAATCGACTGAACCTATATATTTTTGTAGACCAATATTGGCGCTGAGTATTTGATTAATGGTTGGGTTAGCTGTAGCTATAGGTGAACAACCACCTACTCCTCCTTCTGTTGGGTAACAACCTAAATCAGTCACCAATAAGGAAATGGCTTTTTCTATTTCCTTAAATTCTTGAACTGTTCTGGTTACTCGTGCTTTCTCTCTAGTAGTAGAAAGAGAGACAAGTATCACACTCGCCAAAATACCGATAATCGCAATAACGACAAGGAGCTCGATGAGGGTGAAGCCACTTTTGAAGGAATGTTTCATATCTAAATTATAGCATGTTCAATTATTGTGTATTACTGATGCTATACATAATGTTGGTACCATTCCAGCGCACCTTACCGCAATACATCGCAGTGGTGGTGGAAGGATTCACATCTCTATCTATGACAGTATTGAGCAGTTCGTACGTTGCGACATCAGAAGGAACAAAGATATTAACCCCGGCATTTGCATTGAGCGCTGAGGTACAAGACGTGGGATCATGAGCGTCCCCATCATTGTCATAATGATAGCCTAATCCCTCTCCCGCATCAACACTAGGAAGAAGAAACGCTGGTGAAGATTTAAGATAGTTCTCCAAACCAGAACCTCCCGAAATAAGTGCGGCGATAGTAGGATTCAACGCCACTCCGAAAGTACAAGCACTTGCGATACCTTCCCTCGGCCAGCAGCCCCGATCGTTGTACACGAGATTAAGTGCCTTTTCTATCTCACGGAGACCACTTACAGCATTTACAACTCTAGCCTTCTCTCTTGATTTACCCAAACTGGCAAGTATCACACTCGCCAAAATTCCAATGATAGCAATAACCACAAGGAGTTCGATGAGGGTAAATCCACCTTCTTTTTTCATAATACTAGTATAACAAAATTCCTCCCAGAAGGGAGGAATTTTGGAGAGTATTATGCTTCGCAACTAGCGCAGTTTGTATCTTGGTTGAGAATAATTACCTTGGGTTTATTTGCTTCAACAGCTTCCTGTAATTTCTTTCTTCCAAATTGTTGTGCAGCATTCATACTGTGCTGGTAGTAAAGAGTTTTAATTCCTTTCTCCCATGCGTACAAGTACAGAGAGTTAAGATCTTTCGCAGATACACTCGGGTCAATCATGATGTTCAGTGACTGTGCTTGGTCAATATATTTTTGACGAGTCCCCGCTTGTTCAATGATTACCTTTTGATCAATTTCACTAAATGTTCGGAACACTTGTTTCTCATGATCGGTCAAGAAATCAAGATGTTGTACTGATCCATCGTTATCACGAATATTGCCCCATACTTCTGTAGAGTTATATCCTTTTTCTTCAAGTAATGCTTCAAGTGTTGGGTTTTTGATAGTGACCTTCATCTTGTCGACATCTTTCACAAAACAGTTCGACATCAACGGCTCAATACTTTGCGATACCTGTCCGAGGATAAATGCAGAAGAAGTTGTTGGTGCAACAGCAAGAAGTGTGGTGTTGCGACGACCGTAACCCTTGAGGATTTCTGGTTCACCATAATCCTTTGCCATTTGTTCTGAAGCTTTGTATGCGCGATCTTTGATGAGAGAAAAGATTTCTTCATTCAGCGCTGATGCTTCTGGGCTTTCCATGGCAATATTACTTTCTTGAAGGAATGTGTGCCATCCCAATACTCCAAGACCGAGCGCTCGGTGTTCTGTAGCAAATTTATACGCACGCTTCATAAACAAAAAGGCTGACTGTTTCTGAGGATCTTCACTATCGCGCATGCTTTCGAGACGTTCTGCAAAATCAGTGATGACGGTGTCGAGGAACAAGGTGAGTGTTTCTACTGCATCTGTATCTTTCCATTCGTTGTAGTGACGAAGGTTGATAGAAGACAAACAGCATACGAATGAAATGTCATCATCTGAAGGAAGACAGATTTCAGAACACAGATTACTTCCATGGATTTTCATCTTTTTATCTTTATACACATCAACAGTATTATTGTTTACGGTATCACTAAAAAGAATGTACGGGTATCCTATCTCTGTTCTGCGCTGGATAATCTTCGCCCAGATTTTACGCTTGTCCTGATCTCCATCCACCATAGCCTTGAGCCAATCGTCTCCTACAGTAACTGCGTAGGTTGAATCTTGAATAGGATGACCTTCTTTACCAATATTTAAAAATTCTTCTATGTCACCATGCTCCACAGGAAGGTACGGTGCGACATGTCCTCGTCTGACAGACCCCTGACTAACAATACTAATAAGATTATCGAAGAGCTCCATAAAATGCACTGACCCAGAAGAATGACCGTTATCTTTGATAACTGCGCCACGAGGACGAAGACCACCAAAATACAATGATGTTCCTCCTCCATACTTTGTCATCATTCCTACTTCGGCGTGAGTATACAGAATACGAGACATATCATCTCCTACATAACTTCCAAAACAACTAATAGGCAAACCACGTGTTTGACCATAGTTAGACCAGACAGGACTCGCGAGTGAATAAAATCCTCGAGACATATAGTCATAAAACTTGTTCGCGAACCCAGGTTTGTTGAGGTGTCGCTCAGCGATTTCTGCAATCTCACGGATGCGTTCTTCAGCAGTAGTATCCCCTACCAGATATCCTTTTGATAAAAATTTTCTACTGTTTTCGTTTAGCCAATACATATGATGTTTCTATAGTTACTCTATTAATTACTGCGATTTCTATTAAAAGAGATCATCGCTTGTGATACTTTTATTCTTTTTGTTGTAGTTGATCGATCGTTTATTGAAGAAGTCTCCGTGTTTGGTTGCAATAACTTCATCATAAAACCATTCTGATTCTTTGAGTAACGCCTCATCTGTATCAAAAATCTTACGGATACCGATACTTTGTAATGAGTTATTAAATCGTTGCTTAATAAATTCTAGAACTACTGCTTTAGAGATAAACTCTAGTTCACCTTTTTCAAAAATCCATTCTACTACCTGAGTTTCTGACTCCAAGGCTTCTTCACAAATCTTGATCACTGATTCTTCAAATGCTTCATCAAACCATTCTGGTTTTTCTTGTTTGATAATATTGATGAGGTCAATTCCAAACAGTCCATGAATCTGTTCTTCTTTTGAAGTAGCTTCTACTGCATTTGATATTCCTTTAAACAAATTTTTATATTTGTTAAACGACATCATGATAAGGAACTGCGAGAAGAGTGAAACGTGTTCTATAAATAATGAGAACAATAAAATTGACTGGCTGTATTCCCTATCATCTTCACTCCGAGCCGTTGCTAAAGATTTTTCTAAGTATTGAACACGTTTGATAAGAACTGGAATGTCGTCAATACTTTTAAACGATTCATTGAGCCCTAGTATTTCGAGCAAGTGTGCGTAGGCATCGGTGTGTCGTACTTCACTTTCTGCAAATGTTGCTCCTACCGCACCAATTTCCGGTTTTGGTAAACGTTTATAAATATCTCCCCAAAATGTTTTGATTGCTACTTCGATTTGCGCAATAGCAAGCATTGAGTTCTTAATAGCATTTCGCTCTATTTCATTAACATTGACTTGGAAGTCTTGAACATCGCTGACAAAGTTGAATTCTGTATGTATCCAATACGAGTGTCGCACTGCGTCTACGTAGTCATAGAGCTCTGGATATTCATAGGGCTTCAGGTGGACTCGCTTCTTAAAGATATCGCGCTTTCTTCCCTGAGCTCGCTCCTCTCGGTAAAGCACATATGCTTTAGCAACTTCAAAATCACCCTTGGCAGCGATTTCTTTTTCTACTACGTCTTGCACATCTTCTACACCAGGAACATGTTCCCCTGTATACGCAGCTTCTAGTGTGAGTACTATCTTATCTACCAGTTCTGACAATGAAACAATATCGATAAAGACTTTTGAAGCCTCATATGCACTAACTATTGCCTTCTCGATATGAGTACGATCAAACGCATCGATTGATCCACTTCTTTTTCTTATCAGTGTAATTGTCATCTCTCTAGTTTCCCCACTTAAGTTAATAATTTACTCCTAGTAGTATACAAAAAAAAGTCCTCTGAACAGACTTTTTGGTACCTATTTTGAGCTAATAATATAAAAAATTTTTGTTGTAAAGTTTTATGTCGTGGAAGTCTTATAGGTATCACTTTTTGAGCATACCCTCGTTCTCTGAGAAATAAATCATCTTTTGAGCGTGAACGATTGTCCTCTTTTTAATCCATATTGTTGAGAAAAACCACT
>JAIEON010000089.1 GCA_019750345.1 Patescibacteria group bacterium | reverse complement strand
GCAAAATAAGGAGTACTCCTTTACGACTATATTTTGCGCAAGTGTAGTTCAAGGAGCAAGGCGACTGTGAACCCACCTCCGCATAAGAAAGCCCCCTTTCGGGGATTTTCTGTTTTTATAAATGCTATACTCTAGTGGTACATTAGCAGTAATAACTACAAATAATTTTATGGAAGAAGGAACTAAAAAAGCAAACAAAGGTATGTGCGAATGTCTTGGAAATACTACTGGATGTCTACATCACGGTATGACTCGTCGATTAGTTCTTATGATCCTTGTTGTATTGATCGCATTTTGGTTTGGAATGAAACTCGGTGAAATCAAGGGCTACATCATCGCGAGTCAATTCAATGCGTCACTCTCTCAGCGTGAATCAATGATGTACAACATGCGTGGAATGGAAAATCGTGGTGTCGCACCAATGAAAATGAATACACAAACAGCACCTGCACCAGTTGTAACTCCAACAAACTAACTCCAAGTTTCTCATTAAAAAACGTGAGGTTAATCCTCACGTTTTTTTGTTGTATACTCTACTGCATATGATACCTCCCACAAACAACACTCAACACGAAGTCAAAGATTTTGTATTAGACACTCGAACTGCTGTTACAGGCAGACTTCATAGTTTTGTTACATTCATCCGCGAACAAGGAGTTATGGGACTCGCGATTGGATTCCTCTTGAGTGGAGCAGTTTCTAAAACAGTTTCTTCTCTTGTTGAGAATGTTATTAACCCAGTCATTGGTCTTGCGCTAGGGAAAGTAAATCTTGCAGACAAAATGATTACACTTGGTGCTGCAAGCATCAAGTACGGTGCATTCGTTTCTTCTATTGTGGACTTTATCATTATTGCAGCAGTTATCTACTTTATTTTCAAAGGTCTTGGACTCGATAAACTTGATAAGAAGAAAGAGTAGCATGCTACACTATATATCGTGGATGAAGTAACCTGGACAACCTTAGAATTTGAAGAGCAAGAACGACACGCAGACTGGGTCTGGTATGCCGGACTTATTGCAGGTATTGTCGCTGCGATTTCTTTTTTCTACGGTAATATTTTCTTTGGTATTTTTGCTATTATTGCCGGGATCACAATTATCCTCTACTCATTTCACAGTCCAAAACCGATCACTATAGTGATCGGTGAAAAAGGTGTCCAGATCAATCATGAAATGATCCCCTATGAAGGCATTAAACAGTTTTGGCTTGACGAATCTGGGAAACAAGATAAGCTGTTATTGCTCGTGAAAACAGTATTCCTCCCTATGGTAACAATACCAATAGAAGGAGTGGCATCACAAGCTATACGAGAAGCACTCGTTTCTCATATACCAGAAGTACTAATGCGTGATTCAACAAGCGCAAAACTGTTTGATCGTATCGGATTCTAAATCCAAAAGTACTATAAAAATCATATACCCTCTCGTCGTTTACCCAAAGGGCACAGGCAATGGTAAACAACATAGGACGTAGTTAATTTAACAAATACATATACCCTCTCGTCGTTCAATGGATAGGACGCAACTTTGCGGAAGTTGCGATGTAGGTTCGATTCCTACCGAGAGGACAAGTGAGATCCAAAGAAAGTTTACTTTCGCTTGGACGAACGCGAACTCTCGGCGCGGAGCGGTACCGAGAGGACAAGTGAAAAACCCCGAAAGGGGTTTTTCTTCTCGTGGGTTTAACCAAAGCAATTTACTTAACCTCAGCCCAATCTTTTAATTCATCGTACGTCACTTCGCCACACAACCATTTCTTGGTAGTACCGTTAAAATAAAATGGGACCCCTCCACACGCGTCACCTTTGTCGAGCTCTTCAACAAATTTCATATTACTATCATTGTGCCACACCTCCTTTCTATCAATATGCACCCCAGGATATTCAAGCATTAATTTGTCAGTAAGTTTTCTCATGCGGTCACAGTGCTCACATTCGAGTCCGTAAAATTCATACAACATGAATTGAGTATACCAAAAAAAGAACCCTTATGGGTTCTTTTTTTGAGATTATTTAGCTTCTTTTGAAAGTCTTGAGAGACGAGATTTCTTGCGAGAAGCAGTGTTTTTCTTGATGACACCTTTCTTTGCAGCTTTATCGATCGCACTGTAGGCTTTTGAAAGAGATTCTTTTGCTTCTGTCCACTGCTTAGCGAGAACAAGTTTGTGAACGGTTTTTACACCTTCTTTGAGAACTTTTTTGGTACGGTCGTTAACCGCATTTTTGCGTTCTGATGCACGAAGGGCTTTTTTGGCATTTCTAGTGATTGGCATATGTAGGCAGTACTGTATCAGAGATTGAGCGAAATGGCAACTACTGATTCGCATAGTGATAGTCCGCCTGGTATGATACTTCTATGATCGCACGTATTACCGGAACAATAGTCGAAATCCTCGAGAGAGCACTTGTTATAGAAACAGGTGGTATTGGCTACTTAGTCTCTACCCCTTCAACGGTAGGCGCCCTTGGTAATACTGTAACACTTCACACTCATCTAGTTATTCGTGATGACGCCCACGAACTCTATGGCTTTGAAACGATCGAGGAAAAAACACTCTTCTCAACACTTATTGGTGTCAGTGGTGTAGGACCCCGCACAGGATTACAAATGCTCCTCCTCTATCCTATGAATGATCTGGTCCGAGCCATCACGAATGGTGATTCAAAGGCAATCTCTCTCGTACCAGGTATTGGCAAAAAGACAGCAGAGAAAGTAATCATCGACCTCAAAGATAAATTCAAAGATTTTGTCTTTGTTGATCAAGATCCAAAGAGCGATCTTGTTGAAGCACTCCTCTCACTAGGGTACAAAGATACTCAAGTGCGAGATGCTATTACTACTATCGACCCAACACTTCCTCTCACCAAACAAATCGCTGAAGCTCTCCGAGGTCTAGGTAAATAACATGCCAGAACTACCAGAAGTACAAACAACTGTTAATGGGATCAACTCCTTTATCAAAGGCAGAACTATTGTTGATGTCTGGACCGACCTTGCAGTAGAAAACCCCACTCTCCCCTCTCATAAGACAAGCACCAAGAGTAAAAAGTTTTTTACTCTATTCAAAAAATCTGTGATAGGTGGGAAAATAATTGAGGCCGAGCGGCGCGCAAAAAATATTTTTATTCATCTCGACAATGGTATAAGTATTTGGATCCATATGAAAATGACAGGACATCTTCTCTATGGAAAATATGTCCTTATCTCAAAAGAGTGGACACCGAGCACGGAAGAAAAAAATGAGGCGCTTCGTGATCCTTTCAATAAATATCTTCATACCATTTTTACGCTAGATAACGGTAGACACCTCGCACTATCTGACGTTCGTAAGTTTGCAAAAGTGACTTTTGTAAAAACAACAGAACTTCCTGAGATATATAAAGAGTTTGGCCCAGAACCTCTAGAAGATACCTTTACCTTTTCTGTATTTACCAAGCAATTACAAAAACGCCCTACTCGCCCAATAAAAGAAGTGCTACTTGATCAAAAAATAATTGCAGGTATTGGTAATATTTATTCTGACGAAGCATTATGGCTCGCAGGGATTCACCCACTTAGGACAGTGCGAGACATCACAGATACTGAAATGCAATTACTCTACAAAGGTGTTATCTCTGCACTCAAAAAAGGAATTGATTTTGGAGGTGATTCAACTAGTGACTATAGAGATATCACTGGTACGCGAGGCGCTTTTCAGGGTAAACATGAAGCCTACCGAAGAACAGGGCAACCCTGTCGCAAGCGTGGATGCCCTGGCACAATAGAACGCATTGCCTTTAGTGGTCGAGGCGCACATTTCTGTGATACACACCAAACATGAACGAGCTTCGTTGAACAAAAAGAAAAATATTTTCCGAGGATATAACGAGTGATTAGCGAGTCCCGCAGGAAGATATTTTTCTTGTTTGGGAATAAGAAGCGGAGAACTATTACACATTCAAAATTCGAAACATCGCTATACCTCCAGCCACAGAAACATTTAATGATTCCTTCTCCCCTTTCATAGGTATTTCGGCAATGATATCCATTTTTTCCAAGACTCGTTTTGATAGTCCTTCCACCTCATTACCAAGTACAAAAGCAACCGGTGTTGTGATTTTTACTTTTTTATAATCCACAGAGTCTTTTGATTGTTCAATAGCAATAATCGTATATCCTTCTTTTTTTAGTTTCTTTATTACAGCGGTAGATGTTGGGTACTGTTTCCAAGCAATAGTTAACTCTGCCCCCAGCGCTGTTTTTGTTACAGAAGTATTTGGTCTTCCATACTTATCAATAGGTGTTGGCGTAATACCAATAAGGTATAATTCTTGTATTCCACAGGAATCAGCAGTACGGAACAATGAACCGACATTTTGAGCACTTCTGATGTTTTCCAAAATAAGGATTGATTTCATGTACGCTGCATGGTATAGTTTTTTTGCAATTTTGCAATCAAAAAAATGTGCGAAATATACCCTTATAGCTCATGTTGTAGCGGTTGCCGAGATTTAATATGCCCTTATAGCTCAGTTGGTAGAGCAGCTCCCTTTTAAGGAGACGGTCGCGGGTTCGAATCCCTCTGAGGGCACAAAAAAAGTTTGAGTGTAGCGAAGTATCTTTTTTTAGTGTGTCAGAAGTACTTTGGCTTTTCTGAGACTCACACGAAGAAAAGACTTAGTACTTACTGACCGCTAAAACAAAAGACCCCATTTCTGGGGTCTTTTGTTTTATGAGAAAGTATTACCAAATAGATCCTGATCCTCCTGAAGTATTGTTATTATCTTCATAATTCCCAGAATTATTATCTGAGGAATTGTCTTCGTCATCATAATTTTGATCTTCTTCATATTTTCCAGATTCTGTGTACCGTGAATCAGAATCATATGACTTATCTTGATTGTAGTATGACTCGGCAGTATACGAACGCTGTGGAACATATAACGGCGCAGGAGTTGAACATACTGTCGTTCCGGCTACAAACACCCCACCACCGAGACCAAGATCACTTGTACGTGGTGTACAGTTGCGGTACGTATCATAATAATTTGTTGCTTCTGGGTAGTAAGTGTACCGAGTACTTGCCTCTACAGTAGTTGCTCCAAGAACGATAACCATAAGTGCGAAAACTGTACTAAAAAATGCTGTTTTTTTCATAGGAATTTGGTTTGTCACTAAATTAACAATAGTATTATTATACATCTATAATAATAAAAAGTCAATACCTCTACACTAGTAGAGGTATTAGAGTTTAATGACCAGTCATCATGAAATGTTGTAAGAGTACCGCAGCGACTCCTCCAACAAGAATCCACCACGAACGCTTTTCTACTACCTCTCCATGATTGTGATAATAATACTCAGCAATAACAAAACTGTAAGCAAAAATTGTAGCGAGATCTGCGATATATTCATACTTTTCAATAAAGGATGATTCGGCTATACCGAGTCCTATACCGAGCCCTATCCCTA
>JAIEON010000111.1 GCA_019750345.1 Patescibacteria group bacterium | reverse complement strand
GATCAGTATTCGATCGAGGAAATATTTATTTTACTGATAAAGAAGGTACATCAATCGCAGCAGCAACAATAGAAAACGGATTTAAGGTTGCGATCAACCCGAGTCAGATTACTGACCCAGAATCAGCGTTTGTAGCGCTCAGTACAGTGCTACCGCTATTGAGTCGTGATGATTTTTTTACTAAAGCTGCAAGAAAAAGTGATCCGTATGAAGAAATAGCAACCAAACTCGACAAAGAAACTGCAGAAGGGATTACGAACCTTCGTATTTCAGGAGTCACGGTCTATCGACAAAAGTGGCGATTTTATCCAGGGAGTACGCTTGCTGCACAGGCTATTGGATTTGTTTCTTATAAGGGCGACGACTTGATCGGTAACTATGGTCTTGAAGAGCGATACAATGATGTGCTTTCTCGCACGGGGAATAATTTCTACGTCAATTTCTTTGCAGAAATATTTGCCAATGTTCAGTCTACCGTATTCAAAAACACTACTGCCACAGGTGACTTGGTGACTTCTATCGAACCAACAGTACAGTCTCAGCTCGAAACAGTACTCGGCGGTATCCAGACAAAATGGAGAAGTGATACTGTCGGTGGTGTAGTAATGGATCCGTATACTGGAGAGATCATCGCTATTGCGACATCACCAACATTTGACCTCAATAACTATGGCGCAGAAAAGGATGTCGGAGTCTATATCAATGCGCTCGCTCAAGGTCGCTACGAAATGGGATCAATCGTCAAACCACTCGTGATGGCAGCGGCTATCGATACTGGTGCCGTAACTGCTGCGACGAGTTACTTTGATGGAGGCTCTGTTGTAGTACAAGACAAGACTATTAGTAACTTCGACAAAAAGGGAAGAGGTACTGTCACTATGCAAGATGTACTTAACCAGTCGTTGAACACTGGGATGGTATTTGCTCAACAAAAAATGGGTAAGGAAGCATTCAAAAGTTATATGGTAGACAAGTACAAGCTCGGCGAAAAAACCGGCGTAGATTTGCCGGGTGAGGTTAATGGACTGATGACAGGACTCAAGGCATCAAACGATGTGAACTATGCCAACGCTGCATTCGGACAAGGTATCGCTACTACACCACTGAACATCGTGCGTGGATTTGCTGCAATTGCCAACGGTGGAACATTAGTGACACCTCATGTGGTGACTGCGATCAATGAGCAAAGTGGTTTTACGAAGAAACTTTCATATCCAACTTCTGAAGAAAAAATATTGAAGCCAGAAACTATTAATACTATTCGTACTATGATGATGCATGTCGTAGATGATGGATATCATCGAGGACTCAAGCACTACAGTGTTGCCGCCAAGACGGGGACTGCACAAATCGCCCGAGAAGGAGGGCAGGGGTACTATACCGACCGTAACCTGCACTCGCTGATCGGCTTTTTCCCTGTTGATAAACCCCGATATGTATTGTATTTGTTTAACGTTTATCCTAAAGGTGCGATGTACGCTATTCAAACACTTGGTGACCCATTTTTTGATATGGTACAATTCTTGGGAAACTATTACGCTATTACCCCTGACCGCTAACCATTTAATTATTTATGAAATTCGAATTCTCAATCAGAAAAGCATTAAAAGAATCTTGGAATCTATTTAAGATCACTCCGTGGTTTTTTGTAGGTCTTACTATTATTGCAGTAGTTATCAATCTTGCAGGAGGAGACAAGGCTCCATGGTATATAGATCTCATCAGTGCTATTGCAAGTATTATCATGAGTTATGTCTGGATCTCTATTGGTCTTGCTACAGTAGATGGTAAGAATGAGTTATTGACCGTTAAAAAGTTTTCAGCTCACTTACCAACGCTTCGCACATTTTTTGTATTCCTCGGACTCTGGTTTGTCTCAGGATTGTTTACGCTGTTAGGGTTTATTGCGTTGATCATCCCAGGAATTTATATCATGACTCGTTTGATGTTTGCTCACACTGCATATGTTGATCGCAAGGGTACTATTATGCAATCAATGCGATACTCATGGCACATGGTACGAGGAGACGTGTTTTGGACTGTATTTTTGACTGGTCTAGTATCTCTTGGATTACTCTTGCTCGGTATCATTATGCTCGGAGTTGGGTTCCTCGTGCTCTATCCTGTGTCAGTATTTTTGGTTACAAAGCTCTATCGTACACTATCACTTCACCACGACGAGCAAGCTGTGGTAGTGCAACCTATTGAGATTCTCGCTCCTGAAAAAGACGTCCTCTAGAGACTTCGTATTATTCAACACTATTGTCATTTTTCTAGGTTCTTTTTTGTCATTTTTTGGTATACTACGCGGGTTGTATGATCCTATAGCAGGATATACCTCTTTGTGATGGAATCTCAGAATAAACAATCCAACAACCCCTGGCTTTCTGCGGCTGTACTATTTTTAGTAAAAGTCTCTTCTTATATTGCAGTATCTGCAGTGATAGGAGTTCTGGGAGGAAAATGGCTTGATACCTATTTGGGCACGAGACCTTTCGGTATGATAGTGCTGACCATGCTTGGTTTTGGTGTTTCTATCATGGGGATACTTCGAGAAATAAAACTATATAACAAATCCCTTTAGTACATGAGCGCAACTTTTACACACGAGACTACACTCTTTGCTGAGCCGATTTTTTCTATCGGTTCTTTTAGCGTTACCAACTCGTTACTGACTAGTTGGATCGCAGTACTATTGATTGTAGTGTTTTCAGTTGTCTTGAGAAAAAAGCTTAAACAAATTCCCGGCTTTCTTCAAAACATTATGGAGATGATAGTTGAACAAGGTCTAGCGCTCGCAGACTTGGTGACCAACGATCGCAAAATCTCTCTCAAAATTTTCCCTGTTGCTATTACTATCTTTGTGTTCGTGTTGATCAACAACTGGATTGGGTTTTTCCCGGGGGTAGGTTCAATTGGATTTGTCGAGTATCATGAAGGACATAATGTCTTTGTGCCACTCCTTCGAGGAGGGACCGCTGACATTAACACAACACTCGCACTATCTTTGATCGCAGTCGTCGGTGCAAATATTTTTGGTATTGTTTCTATTGGTCTGTGGAATGTATTCAACAAATACGTCAATATCAAAATCCTGGCATCGATTCCTTCAAAGGTTATAAAAGATCCTATGATTCTTGTCACTGCACCGATTCACTTTTTTGTCGGGGTATTTGAAATCATTGGAGAGCTCGCCAAGATTGCGTCTCTGTCATTTCGTTTGTTTGGAAACATTTTTGCCGGGGAGGTACTCTTGATGTCGATGAGTATGATCATGGCGTATGGGGTACCAATACCATTTTTGTTTTTGGAAATATTTGTCGGAGTGATTCAAGCATTGATATTCTCACTTTTGACCATTGTCTACTTCACTATCGCCTCAACGAGTCATGATCACGAAGAAGAACATAGTACTGCTCACTAAGAGAGCTGATACTACTGTACTGAAAATACTTCAGTCTAGCAGTATCCGCTTTCGCAACAGAAAAACGGATTTATTACAATAACCATTTAATTTAACATCATGGACATCACAACACTCTCAAAAGCACTCGCTATCGGTATCGGAGGAGCTGCATCAGCACTCGCAATCGGAAAAATCGGAGCAAAAGCTATGGAAGCTATTGGTCGCAACCCAGAAGCAGCAGGCAAGATTCTTGTTCCTATGCTTCTCGCTGCAGCCTTCGCTGAAGCTATCGCTATTTACTCTCTCGTTATCGCTTTTTCAATCTAACGTCAACTAACTCTCATGGAGCAATTACTTTCAACCTTTCATATCGACGTGTCACTGATCGCTGCACAAGCGATAAACTTTGTCATTGTATTTTTTGCGCTGTATCACTTCGCTATTAAACCATTGATCAAGTTGACTACTCGTCGTAGTGAGGTGATTGAAGGGGGGCTCAAAGATGCAGAGCTTGCAACTGTGAAGCTTGCTGATGCCGAGCACGAACAAGCACGCATCATGCGTGAGGCGTCGAACCAAGCCAACACTGTGTTGGTGCAAGCACACGACCAAGCAAGTAAAGAACGTGAAGCACTCTTGGAACAAGCTCGAACTGAGCGCCAAGGTATTGTAGAAAAAGCAAAAGACCTGATCGACCAAGAACAAGCAAAAGCAGAAAAAGAATTTCGTACACAGTCCGCACAAGTAGTGGTTGCAAGTATGGAGTCACTGTTTCGTGGCTATGTCGCAGAAGGAAAAGGGGACGCATTGATCAAAGACATAACCAAACGACCGCTATGATCTCTTCCCAGACCATAGCTCGAGGATTGTTTTCAGTGCTGCGCTCTGGTGTGCCGCACGAGCAAGTTGTGAAAGGGTTTAGTAGCTACATTCATCGCTACCACCTCGAAGCAACCGTGCCTCAGATTATTAGTTATCTTGATTTCTTTGCTTCACAAAAAGCTCGAGACGAAGGACTCTCACTTGTTGTCGCACACCCAGTCAGTGATGAAGTAGTTCTAGAAATCAAATCGTTTATCGATGCAGCAGACTCTACACCAGTATCGCTCACGCTCGACGAGTCACTGATTGGAGGATTTATTGCTCGCTATCGTCACACTGAACATGACGCAAGTCTCTCCACACAATTATCACGCTTAGAACAGTCAATAATACACAACCATTCATGAATACAGAATCATTTATCAATCAAATAAAAAAGAACATCGATGAATTTTCAGGCGGCGTAGAGTCTCGTGAAATTGGAACAGTTGTTTCTGTTGCGGACGGTATTGCGCGTGTAGTCGGTATTCCTGACTGTCAGAGTTCTGAAATGTTGGAATTCCCCAACAATGTGTTCGGTCTCGCACTCAACCTCGAAGAAGATACTGTGGGAGTTATCTTGCTCGGTGAAAGTTCTTCTGTAAAAGAAGGTGATATTGTAAAGCGTACAAAAAATATTTTGTCTGTTGGAGTCAGTGATGGGCTCATTGGACGCGTACTTGATCCACTGCTTCATCCTATCGACGGTGGTGCACCGGTGACAGATACTCGTTTGATGCCTGTTGAACGTGTAGCCTCAGGTGTGATGAGTCGTCAGTCAGTGTCAGAGCCTTTGCAAACTGGTATCAAAAGTATTGATGCATTGATTCCTATCGGACGGGGACAGCGTGAGCTTATTATCGGGGATCGCCAGACTGGGAAGACTGCGATTGCGCTTGATACGATCATCAACCAGAAAGGTCAAAATGTTATTTGTATTTATGTTGCGATTGGTCAAAAGAAATCAAAGATTTCTCGTATAGTAGCTGAGCTCCAAAAAGCTGGAGCTATGGAATATACGGCTGTGGTACTTGCTAGTGCGTCTGACTCTGCTACCTTGTCATATCTCGCGCCCTACGCAGGTACGACTCTTGC
>JAIEON010000010.1 GCA_019750345.1 Patescibacteria group bacterium | reverse complement strand
ACAGTTGCCACATCAATATTTGAAATACTTTGCTCTGTATATCCTTTATCAGGAAAGAGTCCTTTAACAGAAAGTGATACTGAAGCATCACCTACTGCGCGCGCCGCAATAGTAGAGAATGAAAACGAGAGTTGTCCGGTTTGCCCTGGTTCGAGTGTGCCAAGAATTCTGTTTGATTGACTATTCCATACAATAGTTCTGTTAAGCTGATCAAAATAACCACTATCGGCTAATACTGAAGAAGTATCGATCCCTTCACCAGTGAGTGCGAGTGTGAAAGTTGGTTCAGTAATTCTTGTTCCTGAACTATTGGTCCAGTTGACTGTACCGTTAACTTGCGCTCCGATTGGAATAGCTACCATGTCAGTAGTCTCCCCATTAATTGCAATCTGACTACTAATAAATGGTTGTGCCAACTTCATTGTGTGAAGTGAGGAGTTGTACGTCACCGCAATACGGTTATCAGTAGCACTTTCTGGTGTACCGACATACACACGAAATGCTTTTTCGTCACCTTCTTCACCGAGAATTTTTCCTTTAATGCTCACTATTTGCTCTGCACCTTTTTGTAAGTCACCTAGTGCCCAGACATTATTTCCTGAAATTGGCTCAGGTGTTGCTGATTGGAATATAAATCCATTCGGGTACTCAACTCGAGCGAGTACATTTGGTAGTAAGGTTTCTCCAGTAAATAAATTGCGCAGTGTTAGGGTGAAAACCTGATTTGCAGCGACAGCTCCTGGAGCGTCGAGAGTAAGCGCGAGTGGACTTGAACTGATCAATACAGAAAAAGCTTTTTCTTTTTGAAAAGTAGAACTTGACCCCGCAAGCGTATAACTTAATCGTGCAGTAATCACTCTATGCATCCCTTGTTCGCCATAGAGTATGACAGAAAAAGCTTCACTTCTGGTTTTGCCACTAGGGATTGTACCGAGATTCTTTTCTATACGAACCACATCGCTCCCCGCTGCATCGGTCGCTCCTTTTGGGTAATCTAGAACCAATACAGCATTCAAGAGGTCGCTTGAGTTTTTGTTGACTATTTCAACTTGTATCGGAAGTTCTTCTCCTCCTGCTACAAAAGAATTACCAAGTACTACCAGGTCAACGTTTTTACTTGAAAGTGTTAGTGCTCCTTTATAGACAGAAAAAGCCAATGCACCTAAGGCGATCAAAAAGAAAAAAAGAGAAAATAAAAAGAATCGTTTATAGCCAGAAACACTTGGTTTAAGTGGCTCAACATCATCAGTAAGTTCTGTTTGCCCCCAGGTGGATTCAACATTATTTTTGAGTGGTCGAAGGATACCAAACTTTCGTTTTGGAATACTATTCGGGTCGCGCGCATAGAGTCGCTTTTGTAATTCTGCGATATGATCTATTTCATTTGCCATAATGCACACAGTATAGCACTATAGATGACTTTGCTCGATTGCACTTTTCACACTTTCGATGATTCGTGCATAATTTTGATCCGTCATTTTCTCATACGCTTCTTTCAGTGGTAATACGAGTAGCTCTGCATCTCTTTCTTCAATCGCAATATACCCAAGATGAGTGAATACTCTCCATAATGATAGTGCGTCAAAAATCTTGGCTTCATAGATCCCCTCTTCTACCATGGCAGCACAGTCGAGGATGTGTTCGTAGAGTTCGTCATTAACCCCCTCATCAACCAAGAAGCGACTAAGTGCACTGAGTGTCCGTACATATGCACGAACCACGGGTTCGCGTATTCTTCCAGTGGTAGGGTCCGTTACAACACTTGCACTAATCAGTCTCCATACTTCTCTTCCCTTCACTAAGTCTGCCCGAATGATTGAATAGTCAGTGATATGTCCACGTAGCTTGGCTCCTGGCTTGCGCACTCCTTGCACTGCCGCTACCACCAAACCGAACTCGCGAGTAAAGAGCCACAAACGTTTGTTTGCTTCTCCATGAGTACTACTCTTGAGTACTATTGCTTCAGTGTGGTGTATTGCATGCACAATTTAAAAACTAATTGAAAATGGAATCGAATCGATCACTACTTCATTGGACATATTGTCAGTAAACTCAACACTATCAGCTCCCACTGTTTTTGAAAGCTCTGCAATATAGTTGGTGATAATGTTTTGCCCTACTAGAGTTGTTCCGATAGTTAAAACAATACGATCATCAGGTGCGAGTCCTGCTGCTTTACGGTTGTCTTGAATAAGACGCATAAGCTCTCTCACTATCCCTTCTTCTTTCAGTTCGTCCGTCATAGTCAGGTCGAGCTCTACTTCTGTTTCAAGAGTGTCATCTTGTACAACAGCTTTCACGTTCAATTCATCCATAACAAGTGCAATATATTCTTCGTCGAGAGCGAGTGCTTTTACACGAAGTGCGAGAAGTGGTTGTCGAACTGGTACTCCAACTTTTTTGCGGAGTGCATTTCCGAGTGTACAAAGAACGCGCACTTGCTCCATTGAAGTCAGTACATATTCATCTACAACACCGGCAATAGGCCACACACTCAAGTGCACACTCTCTGGATCTGATTCAGTGGAATCATGTCGCGCAGTGTCCATTGAAGCGCGACGCTTGAGTTTCTGCCAAATATCTTCTGCGGCAAATGGCGCAAACGGTGCCATGAGTTGTGAGAGTGTTTTCAATACTGTGTAGAGAGTTTTCTTTGCTTCTGCAGAACTGTCTTTAATACGATCTCGACTACGACGAACATACCATGTCGAAAGGTCGTCCATAAATACTCGGAGCGCGCGCACTGGTTCAAATGTTTTGTAGTTATCCATACTTTCTGTAACCACCTCAATGAACTGATTGAGTCTCGAAACGATCCACATATCGAGTACATGCTCTGAAGCACTACGAGCACTGGTTTCTACGTCTGTATCTCGATAGAGTTCATAAAATGACAAAACGTTATAGAGCAATCCAAAGACCTGCCTATTGAGCTCGACTACAGTTTTTTCATCATAGTTTTTTGAGTCTCCTGGCTGGTTAACCGAATACATCCATAGACGAAGTGTGTCTACCCCGTACTTCGCCATCTGTTCCCAGGGGTCTACAATGTTACCGATAGACTTAGACATTTTTTTACCTTTTTCATCGAGTAAGTGTCCGAGACAAATTGCGTTTTTGTATGCATTACCGCGCCCCATCAACACACCGATCGCATGGAGTGTGTAAAACCATCCACGGGTTTGATCAATCGCTTCTGAAATAAAGTCAGCCGGGTACCCAATACTTTCTACATATTCTTTGTTTTCGAAAGGATAATGATGTTGCGCAAATGGCATCGCACCAGAATCAAACCATACATCCATCACTTCTTTGATGCGAGTGTATTCCTTACCATCTTTCACGAGCACTACCTCATCAATATATGGGCGGTGGAGATCAAGTTCAAAGTCTTCATTGTGTGGAAGTGGCGCAAAGTCTACCGTACGGATTTCTGCGTTGTCGAAATTCACATAATCTCGAGTAGTCTCAAACAAGTTTGTATAGGTGATACCTTGAGCAATAAGTTCTATCCCCCGAGCAACTGCTCCGTGGGAAATAATCAAAATGTTCTTACCAGAATATTCTTTTTCGATAGCGTACATGAATTCTGCTGCACGCTTCAATACTTCCACATACGATTCCCCTCCCTCTGCTTTGAAGTTATATCTATCAGTTGCAGCATTACGCACAGTGAAGAAATCATCCAATGGTTTACCATCGAAATCTCCCCCTACTTTCCATTCAGCAAGACGAACGTCTGTTACGATACTGTCTTGTGATACTCCTAATGCTTCTGCTACTACTTGAGCCGTTTCAAGTGTGCGCAAAAATGGTGAAGCAATGATTACATCAATAGCATCTGACTTCAATGTTTCTGCTGCAGTAGTAACTTGTTGTTTACCAATTACTGTCAACGGATCACCATCTTGGTTTCCATAATTCCACAGACCCTCTACATTGTGCTGTGTTTGACCATGACGCATGACTATGTACGTATTACCGGATTTCTTCATCAAAGATTTCATGGAGTCGACCGAGTCGACAATAATACGCTGATTGTCTTCAGCTACCCAAATAGGAAGTGGTGTACCCCAGTATCGCTCACGAGAGATTGCCCAGTCTTTGATATTCTTAAGCCATTCACCAAAGCGTCCTTCTTTAATATGAGATGGTTCCCAATTAATATGTTCATTTTGTGCAACTAACTCACCTGAGAGTTGTGACATACCGATATACCATGAGTCACGAGCGTAATAAATAAGCGGAGTCTTACAACGCCAACAGTGTGGGTATGAGTGCTCGTACTTTTCTTTCTTGAATAGTAACCCGCGACCGGCCAAGTCTTTGATCACGTCTATTGCCACATCCTCGTCCTTTACAAATCGCCCCTCAAAAGGACCACAACCAGTAATAAATTTTCCATCAACTCCAACTGTATGGAATTTGGGCAATCCAACTGCGGTACCAAGATCAAAGTCATCTGCTCCATACATTGGCGCAATATGTACCACACCTGTACCGTCAGTAGTCGTCACAAAGTCAGCTGCATACACTTTGTAAGCATTTTGTAGTTTGTCTTTTTGTCCTTCATCAAGAAGCTCTGCGAGATACGGATAGAGTGACTCGTATTCGAGACCGACAAGATCTAACCCTTTCATCTCTGCCACAATTTCATACTCACCTTCTACAAGAGCGAGACGTTCTTTTGCAAGAATAAGTATTTCGCCATCTCTTTGTACTTTTACATACTCAATATCATTTCCTACCGCGAGTGCTACGTTACCAGGAAGTGTCCACGGAGTAGTAGTCCACGCAACAATGAAAGTATTTTCTTCGCCCCTTACTTTGAACTTCGCATATACCGAAAGATCTTTCACGTCGTGATATTCCTGAGCAAGCTCATGAGAAGAAAGCCCTGTACCACAACGAGCACACCAGGGAATAATTTTGTAGTCCTTATAAAGTAACCCCTTCTGCTCTACTGTACCGACAATATTCCACAGTGATTCAATATATGAATTATTAAACGTATAGTACGCATTCTCCTTATCTACCCAATACCCAATACGATCAGTGAACTCTTCCCAGTCATGAATATAGGTAAACACACTGTCCTTACATTCTTTGTTGAATGCTGCGATACCATAGTTTTCGATTTCTTTCTTTGACGTAAGTCCCAACTTCTTTTCAATCTGGAGTTCCACTGGCAGACCATGAGTATCCCACCCAGCACGACGAGGTACACTAAACCCTTGCATCGTTTTATAACGAGGAATCACATCCTTGAATGCGCGTGCTTCTAGATGGTGCAGCGCTGGTTTTGCATTTGCAGTAGGAGGTCCTTCGAAGAAGACGAACTCCCCTTTTGGTGAATCCTTC
>JAIEON010000038.1 GCA_019750345.1 Patescibacteria group bacterium | reverse complement strand
CGACTCAGCGTCCAGAAGTAAACGTGATCACGGGTCTCATCAAAGCCAACGTACCAAGTCGTATTGCGCTTCGTGTACCAACAGGTATCGACTCTCGTACAATCCTAGACACTACTGGTGCTGAAAAACTCCTTGGACAAGGTGACATGCTCGCACTTGTCGGTACGAGCCAAGCAGAACGCTTGCAAAGTGCCTACATCACCGAAGACGAAGTGAAAGATGTGGTTGCGTACCTCAAAGACTCATTCAAAGACGATGTACGCGATACTATTGAGCTCTCTGGTACTATGGCTGGCGAAAAGGCAATGTTTAGTGATGATCTCGAAGGTACTGACGACGACGCACTTTATGAAGAAGCTCGTATGTGTGTAGTAGAGGCTGGTAAAGGTTCTACATCGTATATCCAACGCAAACTCAAAGTCGGCTATGCTCGTGCGGCACGCCTCATGGATATGCTCGAAGAACGCGGGATCATTGGTCCAGCGGACGGTGCCAAGCCTCGTGAGATACTTGTCGGCAAGATGAAGGATTCAACAGTCGATGCTGTTGCGCGTGATATGGCAGCCAAAGCCGCTGCACTAGCAGAAGAAGATGAGGACGAAGAGGAATAATATGAAGATAATCTCTCGCACTATTTGTATAAAGAAACTAGTCATCGGAACACTCATTCTAGGGGTTTGCGCACTCGTGGTATACAACATCCGTGATTTAGTGTTTGGTACCCCACTGCAAGTTGTAGCAGCCAAAGACGGCTCTACACTCAACGACACATTCCTTCCCCTCTCAGGAGTTGCTCGTCATGCACGTGAACTCCTCATCAATGGCCGCACTGTCGCTATTGATCGCGCAGGCAAATTCACTGATGCAATCATTCTCTCTCCAGGGTATAATATAGTTGAAGTTGCGCTCCTTGATCGTTTTGGCAACACAGAGACTCGTACCTATCACTGGGTAGTTGAGACTACTCCCCTGGTTGCTCAGAGCGCGGGTACAAATTATCAGTAAGACCTTCACGAATTTATATGGCTAAAAAAGCAGCACCAAAAGAACACGGATCTTCTATTGAAGACACAATCAAATCAATCCAAACCAAATTTGGTGAAGGAGCGATTATGAAACTCGGCGAATCCCCTAAGGTGGATATCTCTGTTATTCCTACAGGAAGTATCGGACTCGACATCGCTCTCGGTATCGGTGGTGTTCCTCGCGGACGTATTATCGAAATCTTTGGACCAGAATCCTCAGGTAAGACCACGCTCGCGCTCCACATCGCAGCCGAAGCTCAAAAGCTTGGTGGTATTTGTGCGTATATCGATGCTGAACACGCAATGGATCCCGACTATGCTCAAAAGATTGGAGTAAATATTAATGAACTGCTTATCTCTCAACCTGATACTGGAGAACAAGGTCTCGAAATTTGTGAGTCTCTCGTGCGTAGTGGCAAGATCGATGTGATCGTTGTCGACTCTGTCGCAGCACTGACTCCAAAAGACGAAATCGAAGGCGATATGGGAGCAAGTCACATGGGTAAACAAGCTCGTCTCATGTCTCAAGCTCTTCGTAAGCTCACTGCTATCGTTGCTCGTTCTAAAACTGTAGTGATCTTCATCAACCAGATCCGTATGCAGATCGGTGTGATGTTTGGTAACCCAGAAACTACTCCAGGTGGTAAGGCATTGAAGTTCTATACTTCTATTCGTCTCGACATCCGTCGTATTGCTCAGATCAAAAAAGGTGAAGAGGTTGTCGGATCCCGTACTCGTGTGAAGGTAGTGAAGAACAAAGTCGCTGCCCCATTCAAGCAAACTGAGTTCGATATCATCTATGGTGAAGGTATCTCCCTTGAAGGAGAACTCCTTGCCCTGGGAGAAAAACTCGAGGTGATCAAAAAGTCTGGTACTTCATACACCTATATCCCCGCCCCTACCAAAGCTACTGCGGGTAAGAGTGAGGAAGAAACAGAGGTGAAACTCGGCCGTGGATATGATGCAAGTCGTATCTTCATGAGAGAGAATCCAAAAGTTCGCGACGCTATCCAAAAAGAAGTTCGCAAACGAATGAAAGAGGTCGTGATGACCACAGGAAGCGACGAATAAAGTCTCTCTCCATCAAAGCAAGTATCCTACAGATACTTGCTTTTTTGTTTGTGTGTGTTATAATGTATAGAGTACATTTAAAAAAATAATTATGCAGAACACAAGCGCCCCATCATCTCCTCTCAGAGAAGGATTAGAAAAATTTAGTATACATGTTGCTACCAACATTAATGTCGATGGCATATACCATGCTCTTACAGATTTCTTAGATGCTTCTCATGAAGAACTTCACTATGAAAAAATAGAAAAAGTTATGGAAGTCTTTAAGGGCTTTCCAATCTATGGAGATTATGTGAACATAATCTTTCTTTATAAAAAAATTATGCTTTCGCAAGAAAATGAAAAAAAGTCATTAGCATATCAACAATTACTCCGTGGGTTTATAGAAGAATTAAAAAACAATTTATCTAGCTAAAAACACACTGTTATTGAACGCTCCAATCTATCGGGGCGTTTTTTATTTATGGACATTTGTCCCCCATTCGGCTACAATCGAGACCTATGGCATTACTTGAATACAACGAAATCCGAGAACGAAAAATCATTGTCTGGGAGGGACAACCGTACGAAGTTATCACTTCACACGTCTTTCGCAAGCAACAGCGCAAACCAGTAAACGCTACCAAGCTCAAGAACCTCATTACTGGACGTGTAGCTGAAATCTCATTTGGTTCATCTGAAAAAGCCGAAGAAGCAGATATTATGACTCGCCCTGCACTCTATCTCTACAAAACCAAGGAAGAAATATTCCTCTGTGACGCCAAAGACAAGAGTCAACGGTTCTCTATCAAGCTCTCTGTAGCGGGAGACAAAATCAACTACATCAAAGCAAATACCGAAACTGACTTAATCATCTTCACTAACGAAGACGATGAGGAACAAGTCATCGGTATCAAGGTACCAATCAAAGTCGAGCTCGAGGTTACTGAAGCTCCTCCTGCTATCAAAGGTGCGAGTGTGACCGGTGGCAACAAAGTAGCAACAGTGGAAACTGGTGCACATGTGAACGTCCCCCTCTTCATCGAAGTTGGAGAGATCATTCGTATCAATACTGACACTGGTGAATACGTAGAACGCGCAAACGCTGGGTTCTAAATAAAAAATCCCCACGATTAATTTCGTGGGGATTTTACTATGACGGACATAGTATTACAGTTCGAGTGCTTGAAGAAAGAGTTCTATCTTCGTTCGAGTATCTACTAAAGGACTATTGTGTAATGCACAAATTTCTTCTAAGACTTGCTGACTACGGCGCGCGTCTTTGGTGACTACTTTTATTTCGCAATAAAAGCTGGTGTCCGTAAGCCATACTTGATCAAGAAATATTTTTGCTGACCAAGTATTTTTGAATGGTACACGGGAACGAATCGTGGTAATAGAACCAATGCAGTGAAATGGTTCTTGTATCCCCCGTTTCTTCAGTGCATCAAAAACTGTTAGTTCGTTTATTAGCATTCCACTACTGAAGAATTCTTCGTATTCCAGATCATTTAATGGATCAGTATACTCTTGTACATCTCCACAGGGTTGTGGAAGTTTGAACTCAAGAGTACTTTCTCCTTCATGAAATACGCGAACCCTCAATACTGCTGGCACGAGATCTCGAAGGAGCTTTCTTTTGTCCATAAAAATGTGGTCCTCGTGTTTTCGAGTAAGTTTTGGATCAATACCAAAATATTCTTTGAGCACTCTGTGCGCTTCTGCTGAAAGGAGGTTCTTGGCTTCCTGCTTAGCCTCCTTAGTATTTTTATGTGAATTCATTATCTATAGGGTTGTAAATTTTCTCTTTTTACTCTACAGGGAAATTAAAAAATGTCAAACAAAACACCACCGAGAAATTCTCGGTGGTGTTTTGTAATTTGAGTCCCCTTTTCGTTAGTTTGCAACGAATGGCAAAAGTGCCATAAACCGTGCGCGCTTGATTGCTTCTGCAATTGAACGCTGGTTTTTTGCTGTCAAACCAGTGCGCTTGCGAGGCAAGATACGTCCGTTTGGGTTCAAAAATTTCTTCAAGCTTTCGATATCTTTGTAGTCGATAAATCGAATATTGTTTGCGTTAAAATAGTCGTTTTTCATAATAATTCACTAATGGTATTACAGTTAGAAAGGAATGTCTTCAAGGTTGATTTCTTCATCAGGGTACTCAATTGTATCGAGATCGGCTGGTGCCCCTTTTTGAGGAGCTTCGCTGTCTGAGACGTTTGTAGAGCCTTGTGTAGGAGTATATCCGGTACCAGTACCAGTTGAAGTCTTTGGACCAAACTGGAAGGTATCAAGTACAATTTCTGTACGGTATTTCTTTTGTCCGTCTTGAGCGTCCCAACTTCGTGTCTGGATACGTCCTTCAACATACAATGAGCTACCCTTTTTACAGTACTGAGCAAGAGTCTCCGCCTGGCGACCAAATGCCACAACGTTGTGGTATTCAGTGTTTTCTTGACGAACACCTGCTTGGTCTTTCCATACACGGTTTGTAGCCATAGAAATACTCGCTACTTTATTCCCTGTCGGGAGTGCTTTGAGTTCAGGATCGCGTGTTAAGTTACCGATGAGAAATACTTTATTGAGATACATATGTTTCTAATTGTATAGGTTGTAATGAGCCTGTGCAAGACACAGACAAGAGCGTAGTGTTAGTTTTCTTCAGGTGCTGCAGCTAATTCTTCAGCTACAGTTTCTGCTACTTCAGCTTCAAGGTTTGGGAGAGTTTCGTGTACTTCAAGAGTAGCTGGTGCTTCTTCTTCTGTTACTTCTTCATCAAGAAGTTCAGGATCTTCACCAGTAACGATATCTGCACGACGTGCATCAATTTTTGGTTTCTTGAACGTAACAAGATTGTCTGCACTAGTCTTGATAAGCATGTAACGCATAACCGCAAGGTTTGCATCATATGCTTTTTTCAATACTGCCATTGCTTCAGGTTCTGCAGTGAATTTAATCCATCCGAAATATCCCTGACTCCACTTCATTTTTTTTGAAGCGACGTTTTTCTCAATTGTGTATGAGAGGTCAATGAAGTCTGGATTTCCTTCTGCGATTACCGCACCTTCTGCCTTTTCGATCTCAGCCTTGAGTTCGAGAACTACTGCTGCTACTTCTGTTTCGGGAGTAGTTGAAGTGATAAGGTATGAAAGTTCGTATGTACGAGTTTCTTCTGACATAGTAATACTTGTTTGTCTAAATAAATAAGTCTTTAATT
>JAIEON010000008.1 GCA_019750345.1 Patescibacteria group bacterium | reverse complement strand
TATACCTGTGGATTAGATCGAGTTTATTTTGTATAACATTATCTGAGTGTTGTACTAGATTAAAAGTCCTGTAGTTATCCCCTATTTCTTGTCGAGTAATTCACATTGTTTTGCACATTACTTAAACAGTATTCTGATATCGTCCAATTCCTTTTGTAAGTGTGGATTTGTAACGATTTCTCCTTTGATTTTTTCGTAGGAGTGGATCACTGTGGTGTGATCTTTTCCACCGAGTTTTGCACCTATTGCGGGGTAAGACTCATTAAAATCTTCTCTGAGTACAAACATTATTATTTGTCGTGCTCGTACTATTTCTTTTCGACGTGTTTTATCATAAATAACACGCTCATCGAGGTTGTAATAATCAGAAACGAGTTTTACTACACTATCAATAGAAATCATTTTCTTTGGTTTTACACTATTTTTTACGAGTTGTTTAACTTCAGTCAGGCTAATAGCTTTTTGACGCATTTCTGAATGCATAGCAATTGTATTTAATACCCCTTCGAGTTCTCTGATACTACCGGTTACTGCTGTTGCTATATACATAAGTATTTCAGCGTCCGGTGGGTATGTAGTGGACATGCTTTTTTCACGAGCAATAGCAAGGCGACTTTCCATATCAGGCTCTTGAACATCAATAGTCATCCCTGCATTGAATCGTGTTTTTAAACGGTCTTCAATACCCATTATATGGTTTGGATGTTTGTCTGAGGAAAAAATAATGTTCTTTCCTTGGTCGTATAGTACATTAAACAAATGAAACAGTTCGTTTTGAGTACTGTTTTTCCCTGAGAGGAATTGAATATCATCAATAATTACTGCATCAAATTTGCGATACTTCTCTCTGAAACTATTTTGACGGTTGTTTTGTACACTAATAACATAGTCATTAGAAAATTTTTCAAGGCTCGTGTAGAGAACTTTTTTATCATTGAACTGTTTTTTGAGTTCATTTCCAATAGCTTGAATGAGGTGGGTCTTCCCGAGGCCACTTGATCCATAGATAAACAGTGGGTTATATGCACTTGAAGGACGTTTTACTACAGCTTGAGCTGCAGCATAGGCTAATTCATTAAACGGTCCTACTACAAAATTATCGAAGACATAGCGAGGATTGAGATTGTCGTCTCTGTTGATATATTCCCCTTCTAAAGGGAGCTCATTTTTCTCTTCTGGTATAAGTGGCGCTACAGTAGGTGCTGGTGTTAGTCGAGTGATAACAAACTCAACCGCTCTAATGTGGTCAGCTTGATCAACGATAGTTTTAAGTATCATCTTGTGATACTTCGTCATAAGCCATTCTTTAACGAATTCATTTGGCACAGAAATATACACCACGCCATCTTCTTCTTTTAAAGCGGTGGTTTGTTTAAACCAGGTGCTGAAATTAGCTTTAGAAAGTTGTGTTTCAACTGTCTGTAGGCATGTATTCCAAAGTTGTGTGATGTCTGCTGTCATTGTTCTCTATAATACCCTGTTTCCAGCCAATGAGTACAAGTGGGGAAAAGATGTGGATAGAGTGGATTATATCAGATAAACGAAGACTTGATTAAATAGTATCTATTGTGTATAGTGTGGCTATTCTATGTCTGTAACATATCAGCCAAAAAAGCGAAAACGAGCAACAACACACGGATTTTTGGTTCGTAGTACTTCTACTGCTGGCCGAAAAGTATTGCAAGCACGCCGCCGTAAAGGTCGCGCTGTAATTGCTCTCTAGTTCTATGTTGCCGGCAACTGCTCGGCTCACGAGAGCTCAATGCTCAGAAATCCTTAAAAACCCGACTATACAGTCGGTTTTTAACCGTCTCGGTACACTCAAATATATAAAAAGTTTTGAAAATAAAGGTAATTCCGGAGAGAAATATGGTTTATCTGTGATTACTGGGGCAAAAATACAAAAAAAGGCAGTACGGAGAAATAAGATACGACGTCAGATTTATACTATTTTTAGTCAATACTCAAAAAAAACTGATAGTACAGAATGTATTGCAATGCTCTATGTCTCAAAACAAAGCTATTTGATGTCATTTGATGAATTATCACAACAGTTTTATGAATTACTTAAAAAAACTCAAAAAAATACCCGCTAATAGCGTAATTCTTATCATTAAGTTCTACCGAGTGGTATTTTCTCCGTCTGTTGGTATGTTGAGACATCTCCCCTTCTATCCTCGATCTGTATGTATTTTCTATCCGACTTGTTCAGAATATGGAATACAGTGTTTCCAAAAGTATTCTTTAATAGAAGCTTTTATGAAAACAGGAAGTAGAATTGGGCGATGTCATCCAGGTAATGAACCAAAGGTAGATCTGCCATAAGCGTGGTATAATCCTGTTTATGAAAACACTTTGGGAAACACTCATTTATAATCCGATCTATAACTCTTTGATATTTATCGCACAGCATATTACCTGGCAAGATGTCGGGTTGGCAGTCGTATTACTCACTATTATTATTCGCCTAGCACTCTATCCGTTAAGTAAGAAAAGTGTTGTAGGTCAGTACAAAATGAAGGCTTTACAACCAAAGCTTGATGCTATTAAAGCAAAAGGGTTGAGTAAAGAAGCTGAAGCACAAGAAACATTTGCTCTTTATAAAACAGAAAAAATTAACCCCTTTTCAGGTTGTTTGTACTTGCTAGTACAACTCCCTATTCTCTTTGCGTTGTATTACACGTTTATGAAAGGAGTAAATCAACCAGAAAGTTTATATTCTTTCCTCAGTACTGATGGATTACATAATATGTTTCTCGGTCTTATAGATATTACTAAGCCCTACCTCCCTCTCGCCATTATTGCTGGTATCACTCAAGGGATACAAGCATTCCTTATGCCTAAGCCAGCAGTCCCTGCTACAAATGGTAAAGAAGGTTTTCAGCAACAGTTTGCAAAGAGTCTCTCTATTCAAACACGGTTTATTCTTCCAATCATAATTATCTTTATCGCAAGCAAGCTTGCAGCAGCCGTTTCATTGTACTGGGCAGTAGCAAATATCTTCTCTATCATTCAAGAACTCTATATAAAAAAGAAACTCGCTAAAACAACTGCATAACAAAAAACCCCTCGGAGTTATACCGAGGGGTTTTTTGTTACTTAATTCAGATCAAACTTCCAAAGTAATCCTGAGCTTTTATCTATAAAGTAGAGAAGGTTTTGTCCTTCATCAAGTGATAGGTTGGTCATATCAAATGATTGTTGTGATCCATCAAATAAGACAGAGTAGGTATTTGTACTCGTATTAATACGATATAGTTGATCTTGGAAATGAGACAGTCCTGCATACCAACTGTCTGGATATATTGCTTGAGTAACGCTATTATTGCCCGCACAAAGGATATCACTATTGCTGTACCACACACATTTTTCTGGGAGAATTGAGAGACTAATAGTAGTTACCGTTCCTGTTGTTGTGTTAAATAGTTTTGTAGAAAAACCAGTGCCATTACTTTGAGAATAGAGTACATATGCACCAGTAGGACTAATTGAAGTTGTGAGTCCAGGAATATCCCCTAGTACTCGACGCAATCTCCCTGCAGCAGAGTCAATTTTGTAAAGGAATCCATTTACTGTAGACGACGCCTTTGATTGTACATAGACAGTGTTTTGAGTTGGCCATTGAAGTAACCACTCCTTAAAAGGTGTTCGAATTAGATCCTTTTTTATGGTATTACTGGCGGTAGAAGTACTAATTACCCCCCCAGCAGCTTCTGTGGTGAGTCGAGCGATTACTGTACTATCAGGGCTGACTACAAGAGAGTCAATATTATCTGGTAAGTATACTCCAGCTTTCTGTGTTCGTGTCCCATCGGGGTTTAGTGGTGGGATAGGGACACTATAGGTTGCTATGGTTTGTGTATCAGGTTTCAGGAAACGGAGAATCGCAGTAGTATTACTATTTGCAAATACTGCTTCATATATATTAGGGATCAATATATTACTTACTTGTACTGAAGGTTCAGTATTTTTTATCTCATACACATATCCATTTGCTCGTGATACATAGCGAATATAGTGGTCAGTAATTGTTGAAATGATAGGCTTCAGTGGTTGTTCAGGGTTTGGTGTTGTAAGAGTTTTACTAAGAGCAAAAATAGAATATCCAGCAATCGGTCGAGGTGTTACTTGTGTAAAACGTTTGCGTGTATCAGTTTGTGGTGCTGCAGTTTCGGTAATAATTCCATCAGGAGGTATTAAGGATGAATCATTTGGAAAAAATGATTCAAAAACGTTTGTGATAGGGTTACCCGTTGTGTCAGAATTCGGTCTGATAAAGAAGTACCAAATTCCTCCTCCAATAAGAAGAAATAGTGTAAGAAAGATGAATATTCGTCGCATAGAAGTATTGTACTATAAATAATAATTATTCCCCTCGCATATCCCCTTGCTCATTCGATCCTTTACTGAAGTGCATAGGATCTTTGTAGCTTGACCAACTTCCGCCCCAACCCCAACCTTCATCAGTCCAAAGTTTTCGAAATGAAGCAGGTATATTACCAGCGGTGTTTACGCCGTTTGTATTTTCATTAATATCTACCGATAAGCCATACGAGTGATATGAAAGTTTATTTGAATTTGCTATCGTGCGACAGTTATATCCTCCAATTGTTTTTACATCATATTTTGGATTTGAATTTTTCCATGCAGTATCAATTCTTTTAACACTTGCAACAAGATTCTTGTGAATGGTAAATGTTTTTCCGAAAGCTTCTACAGATTGCATTTGTGAAGCGTCGCAAGGTATTACTTGTACACTACTACCATTTTTAAGTGTAAGAGATGTTTTGCGTCCTTTTGTTTTTGCCCAATTTGTATCAGAATCACTACTAGCAGATCCTTCGCCAAATAACCCAAGACCATCATTTAAGGTCACCCCAATCTCCAATCTCCCTGCGTCGATACTATTCTCAACTATTTTAGGGTTGATAGTGTTTAGTAT
>JAIEON010000009.1 GCA_019750345.1 Patescibacteria group bacterium | reverse complement strand
AGAGAGCCCAAATCGTTCCGCTCCTTCAATGATGATCATGGTAGCGTTGGGGACGTTTACTCCCACTTCGACCACACTGGTCGCTACAAGGATATCTGTCTCATGGTTGGCAAAGTCCGACATTGCACTTTCTTTCTTCTCTTTAGTCATTTTGCTGTGAAGTATACCGATACGGAATTCAGGGAAGATTTCTTTTTGGAGCCGTACTGCCTCAGTCATGACAGACTTGGCTTGGATTGCTTTTGCTTTGTCAGGGTCCGGGTCTCCAATACGAGGACAGATCACATAGAGCTGCCTCCCTTCTTTGAGGATCTTGCGGATTGCTTCATACATTACCGCTCGTTTATCAATCGTGATAAGTGCTGTTTCTATGACCTTACGACCGGCTGGAAGTACATCGAGCACAGAGAGATCCAAGTCGCCATAGAGTGTGAGTGCGAGTGTTCGAGGAATAGGAGTTGCAGTCATTGAGAGTAGGTGAGGGAAGTGTGTATCTTTTTTGGCGAGTCCTTGTCGTTGCTTGAGACCAAAACGATGTTGCTCGTCGATAATAGCGAGTGCCAGGTGTTTGAAGGTAAGAGATTTTTGGATCAAGGTGTGAGTACCGATTACAATAGGGATCTCACCATTCGCAATCCATTTGGAAAGTTGTGCGCGAGAAATAGTAGTCCACCCATTGGTGTTGGACGCGACCTTGCTCGGATATTTGCGACAGCCACTACCAGTGATCAGTGCGATAGAAATACCAGTATTCGCAAAGAGTTCGATAAATGATTCGAAGTGTTGTGTGGCCAGGAGTTCTGTTGGTGCCATATAGGCTACCTGAAGGTTGCCGTAGGACTGTTTTTTATTGCCGTCACCGAATGATTTCGCATTCGGATTTTTATCAGGTCTGTTCATTACTGTCGCATAGCTCGCGATTGCTGCCACTGCAGTCTTACCACTTCCTACGTCCCCCTCAAGGAGCCGAGACATTGGCGCGTCTTCTTGGAGATCTTTGAGGATTTGTTCAGTAGCACTTTGTTGAGCGGTAGTGAGCGGGAAAGAGAACCGTTTTAAGAAATAGTCCATATCAATCGTACTCATATCAATACTATAGGCACGGTTTGATTTCACTCGTAGTTTTTCCTGAGCTCGTGCGACATTAATACAAAAGATTTCATCATACGCAAAACGCTTGCGCGCAATTTGTGCGTCATTATTTGTTTTAGGACTATGAATCCAGATGAGAGCGGTCTTTAGTGAGGGGAGTGAGTATTGCTCAAGTAGGTCACTGGGAATATGGTCTGGAATTATTTCTAGACTACTCAGTGCACGTGCAATGGTGTGAGAGAACCACAGACTCGATACTCCTCGAGTTTCTGCATACACAGGTGTTAATACTCCTCCACCTTCTTCTGTAGCAAAGAGAGAGTCGTGACTATCGATCGGCATTATTTTTTCCTCACGGGCGGTTGGGTTTACAAGAGCGGGCATATCTTTGTATACACTGACCTTGCCCGTCAGTTCTACGAAACTTCCTGGACGGATCATTTTTGCCAGGTAGGGTTGGTTAAACCACACGACAGTGATACTCCCGCTCACGTCTTCGATTACCCCTTCGCTCATGGCAACTTTTGTTGTCCATGATTTTCGTGAAGCGATCTTTTTTACTGTCCCACGGATTGTTGCGGTGTCACCTTCCTGGAGTCCGTTGATTGAAGTAAAGATACTCGCATCAGCATAGCGCGTAGGGAAGTGAAAAAGCAGGTCTCGCACAGAAAAAATACCCAAGCGGTGGAGACCGACTCGAGTATCTTCTTTGAGTCGTATCAGTGTATCAATCGGTGACTCAAGCGTTATCATAAGTTGTATTGTAACAGATTAGCACTTACAGGTATCACCTTTACAGGTACATGAAGTAGTGAATTCGTGTTGCTCTGTGTGCTTTGAGCGAGCGCACCAGCCACATCTGCAAGCGCCATCTTCTGTATAGTGATTCCAGTATCCCCACCATTCGAGTTTGTATGCAACCCATAGGAATAAGAGTGTAAGCCCTGCAGAAAGAGGGCTATTGTTCGTTGCGATCATCATAAAGATCATTCCACCAAGAAACGCACTAGCGACTAGTACACCAAGACTGCGAAGTGGTTTGTAGGCAAGACATCCGACAATGATCAATTGAATCACTGCGATGCGAATCATATAGTCTTGCATTCCTAACCCAGTAAATAATCCTACTACTGTATCGCGATGCATAAATTTCCCGACAGCACTCAGAAAAATAATAGTACCTACTAGTACAAAAAGGATAGTTTTTGTGCGCTCACGAATTGTTTTCATCTGTATTGTCATAATGAATATAGTGTATCAAAGATACCGAATCTATAATAGTAGTTGTACACAAATAAAAAAGCCTTTCCCGAAGGAAAGGCTTTTTTATTATTTAGCGGTTGTTTGAATATCCACCATCGCGGTTGCCACCAGCTGGCTTGTCAGCACGAGGCTGTGCAAGGTCAACGAAGAGTGTGCGTCCATCGAGTTCAGTGTTGTTGAGTTTATCAACAGCAGCCTGAGCTTCAGCGTCAGAAGAAAATTCTACGAAGCCGAAACCTTTACTACGTCCAGTCATCTTATCTGTGATGATGTTTGCACTTGTTACAGTACCTACTGAAGCGAAATATGCTGCTAATCCATTTTGGTCGGTGTTGAAAGAGAGACTTCCGACGAATACTTTATTGTTCATTATTGGTTGTTACTTACTGTTATTTTGCAACGGACCTTTAACAAAGGAGCACATTACAACAAAATGATTATAGCACGAGAGGGGTAAAATAGATATCAACACCTAATTATGGTCGTGTCCTGTCCCTTTTGGGAGGAAATAATACACGGCAGGGATCGCAAGGAGTATATATGAGATCCATACAGAAAATACTGCGCCAACAACAGCACAGAGATAAAATACTGGACCGATAAGGCTTCTTTTCATTGGAACATGTTGCTCGCCACATGTTTTGTGCACCATATATCGCAAGACAGTGAATGATATAGATGCTCCAAGGAGTACAAGGCTATAAAAAAGTACTGCCAGAGTAGCGCGCGGGTTACTACTTACCGATTGGGTCACAAAAGGGATCAGAGTAAGAAACATCAAAAATAATGTGTTACCCCAAATAATTCTTCGCTTGTATATAGTATTGAAATTTTGTGTGAGTTGATGATGGTTAACCCAAAAAATAGCAATGGTCACAAATGAAAGAACATACGTAAGAATTGTAGGAACCAGAGGGAGAAGTTCGGGGAGTGACGCTTGTAGTGATGTTCCTTTAAATAGTGGTACGTGAAGTTCAAGGGCGAGTAGTGTGATAGCGATAGCAAAAACTCCATCACTGAAGTTTTCGAGTCGCATTTTTCCTGTAGGTTGCATAAGTAGTAGTATACGACAACTTTGTTTTATTGCTTAGTGGGTAATAAAGGGGTTTTAAGTTTCATAATTCGCGCGTAGGATTCATTAATCCGAGCTTCGGTGAGTTGTTTGTTCTTTACCGCAGCCAAAAGTGCATTACGAGCATCAAAGAATGCCTGAGGATTGTAGGTAGTGATGTTGTTTGATATCACTACAACATCCACTCCGGCTTGCACTGCTGCAACTACTGCTTCTCCTGTAGAGCGAGAATCGGTGATAGCACCCATGTCGAGGTCGTCAGTAAACACCACTCCTGTGAAGCCTATTGTATTACGGAGGATGTTTATATGAAGAGGTGACAGTGACGCAGGAAGGAGGGGGTCGACAGTCTTGTCGAGTACATGACCAACCATAACAGCGGGTAGTATTTGTTGTGCGACGAGTAATTTGTAGGGGAGTAATGCGGCATCAGTATGAGTGCTGATAGTCGCAAGACCTTTATGTGTGTCGATAGTTGCTTCGCCAATACCGGGATAGTGTTTACCAACAGAGATAATCGATGAGCTATTCATACCTGTAATTATTGCACTCGCATAGCTTGCAACTACTGCGGGATTTTGAGAAAACGTTCGTTGTTGTTTGGTTAGTGGTGCGTTTTTGTTAGTACTCGTGAGGTCGAGCACTGGTGCGAAGTTTACGGTTACTCCGAGAGACTTCAATGTTTTTGCGAGAGCTGTATTTTGAGCAAGAACATTCTTGGTTGTTGTGGTCCCTAGTGCTGTAGCGCTTTTGAGCGGGACAAATCCTGGGAGTCGTTTCAGTCGAGACACTTGTCCACCTTCTTCATCAATCGCGATAAACAATGGTGTTCGAGCTTTGGTTTGGAGAGATTTGTTGAGTGCGGCGAGTTGTGCCTTAGTGGTAATATTTTTGCCATACGTCTTGGTTTGAGAGTTGTAGTCAAAGAGTAGTACGCCACCAATATTACTGGTCTTCAAAATAGTTTCAATATCAGAACCTTTGGTAATCGTTGTACCAGTAAAACCAATCATGATCATTTGATCGATTTTGTCCGTCAGGGTCGGATTTGGAGCTACTGCAGCGTTACTGATAGTAGGAGTTGTAAATAGTATAAAAAGGATAAGAAAGAGAAATTGTTTCATTCCTATAGTATAGCAAATCGAAATCATATAGCTTTTTTTGTTACTTAAAAAAACAAGATTTTCATGATAGAGTACTCATACTGGAACCGTGTCAGAGTGGTCTAACGTACCTCTTTGCTAAAGAGGCAGGGTGTAAAAGCCCTCGCGAGTTCGAATCTCGCCGGTTCCGCCACCTTGCGACTTCTCGCAATACTATAACCCATAATATATAAGGATTTTCGATTTCACCAGAAGTTTAAACG
>JAIEON010000027.1 GCA_019750345.1 Patescibacteria group bacterium | reverse complement strand
AGGTTGGAAAAAGAAATTCTTGTTGCTCTTGAGAATTCAAACCTAAACGAGCTAATAAAATAGCCTGCAACTGATCAGGCGTCGGAGTAGTGGGATTCATAGTATCATTGTATCACGTCCACATTTGCTATAATGAGGCAATGAATGGCACAGTATTTGGCAAAATTATCAGAGGAGAGATTCCTGTAACAAAAGTATATGAAGACGAACAATGTTTAGCTTTTTTTGATGCTAATCCTGTCACAAAAGGTCATACATTACTTATACCAAAAGAACACTTTGTCTGGGTACAAGAAGTTCCTGATGAACTACTTTCCTATCTCTTTCTCAAAACCAAACCACTGATTCACGCAATGAAAAAAAGTTTAGGGTGTGACTATGTAAAGATACTGGTTGAGGGTATAGGAGTAGCGCATTTTCATATTCATCTTATTCCTGCAAAGTTTAATGAAATTCTTGCTCACTGGAATCACACAACATACGAAGAAGGTGAAGCTGTAGTACTAGCACAAAAAATCTCTTCTGCACTCTAAAACAAAATAAATTCCTTCAACAACCTCTACAGAAAACTAGGAAACACAGCGTGCGGAAAAACCACTAGCAACCGAGTAACGGTCAATATAACCACTAGAGAAATCAAATATATATGCTTCGGTTGGACCTGAAGGAAATAGTGAGCTGGACCAATATTCATAACCATTAAAACCCGCAGGACTGCTGGTACCATAGATATTCCAGATGGCTTTGAATTGTTCAATGGAGGGTAGTCGTTTACCAATATTTGCACAGGCAGTCTGAGCACCAGACCAAGAATACGAACCTGCTACGTCGGAAGTATTAAAAGTTACAACACTTGTGTTGTCTACAGCGTAGTGCTTGTTGGCATAAGCAACAGCCACGGCGAAGTTGCGCGTCTGCATAGCATCAGCAGAGTAATAGTAGGGAGCCTCGGAGGTGTAGACGAAGCATTTCACATTAGTTGGTCCGGCGGTTGATTTTAATGAATCAATGAAAGATTGGATGGATGCGTGTATCGTTGAGTTGCTAAGGTTACAGAGTCCTGCATACGTACCGTTGTCGCTGTAATAAATCTCAGCCTGAGACTGGAGATTCTTGAGAGTGCTTTTGATAGCAGTAACCTTTCCTTTGTCTCGAGCACTATTGAGACTGGCGAGTACTACTGCGGCAAGAATACCAATGATGGCAATGACGACCAGGAGCTCGATGAGAGTGAAACCTGTTTTTAGAAAAAAAGAATTTCTGTTAAGTGACCACTTTACCTCACTTCGTCGCATCGAAACATTGGTAAAGACAGTAACAAAACGTTTGATTATATATTTCATATTGTGAAAGTATAACACTTTTATTTTTACCCAAGCGCTTTGATTCCCGGCAGGGTGCCGTTGGCCAAATAGTCCAGTGTTGCTCCACCACCAGTCGAGATGAAGATTTTTTTGTTTGTTGCAGTATCAAGTACTGATTCGATTGCCGCAGCAGTATCCCCTCCACCAATAATAGTAGTCGCTTTTGAAACCGACAATGCCTGTGCGAGTGCACGAGTTGCTGCAGTAAATCCTTTTTCATACCAACCCATTGGTCCATTCCATACGACGAGTTTTGCTTTTTTGATTTTTTCTCCAATAAGCGTCGTGCTCTGAACTCCAATATCAGCTATCACATCACCTGGCTGTACCTCATCTGGACTGATCGTAATCTTTTTTGTCTTACCTAATACAGCCCTACTTACGACAACATCAATAGGTAGCAGAAGTTTTGGGTTTTTTAGGAGAGTTTTAACAGGTGCATCGTACCCCTCTTCCACTACTGAGTCACCCACTGGGAATCCTGCGGCTTTATAGAAATTATTTAAAATAGCACCACCAACAACAATACTATCAGCACTGGTTGCGAACTTTTTCAGCAATGGAATCTTAGTACTGAACTTTGCGCCACCCAGAATAAAGAGAAATGGTGAGATAGGTTTTTCTATTACAGAAGACAATGCCTGTATCTCTTTTTCTAATTGAACTCCTGCATACGAAGGCAAGAACTTTGGAATACCAACAGTAGAGGCGTGCTTTCGATGCGATACAGAAAATGCATCGTTGACATAGACGTCTCCATAGCTTGCCAAAAGCTCTGCGAACTTTTTATCATTACTTTCTTCACCTTCATAGCGACGAATATTTTCAAACAAAATTACGGCACCTTTTGGTACTGTAGAAATAATCTCATGCGTTCTCATATCATATAAATCGTTCGTTACAAAAACTACATTGTAGTGTTTTGATAATACAGTCGCTACACCTCGGAGCGAATCAGCAGAGTTACCAGAATGAGCTAGTAGTAATGGGATACCACCTTTTTTCAATACTGTATCAATAGTTGCGTACGAACTTTCAATGCGACGAGTATCGAGCACTTTCCCATTTTTCATAGGCACGTTGTAGTCAACTCGAATGAGAACACTGAAATCTTTTATACCCGTAAGTTTTTTTATTGAAATCATAGTTATAGAGAAAGTGATTTAGCTAATAGTTCATATCGTTTTGGTTCAAGACTGACTCGTCCTACCAGAAGTCCATTCGCAGTTCCGTCAGTAATAAAATATTTTGCGTTGTGTTCATTCACTGAACCTCCATAAATGATTTTAACAGTGGCTGCGAATTTCTCACCATGAACGTCACTGATAAGTTTGCGAATATAGATCACCATTTCGCGACACTCAAGAGGTGTGGCTTCGCGCTCAGCATTCGCACCAATTGCCCAAATTGGTTCATAGGCGATAACAATGTTTTTGAAATTTGTCTTGCTCACTGTAGTAAGCAGGCCGTGAAGCTGGTCTTTGATTTCACTTAAATACCATCCTTGTGCATCACGAGTTTTTTCTCCGATACACACAATAGGAATAATCTTTTTTTCAATAAGACGAGCAGTTTGTTCCACTACCACCTCATTAGTATCTCCTCGAGCACGACTTTCTGAAT
This sequence comes from Patescibacteria group bacterium, assembly GCA_019750345.1. Classification (GTDB taxonomy): domain Bacteria; phylum Patescibacteriota; class Minisyncoccia; order Phycocordibacterales; family UBA9973; genus UBA4124. The sequence goes on along the minus strand of JAIEON010000027.1, from coordinate 1,593 downwards.
GCCCTACAATCGCGTATTGAACACCAAGACCTTTGAGCTGAGCAGCACTCACCAGTCCAGTGTTCGCAGCTGTAGTAACTGCTGAGACTCCTTGAGCACCAAGCGCCAATGTGATCTTGACTTGTTTTACTACAGTACCGAGATGAATAAATGAGGGACAGATCACAAACTCAATATTCTTTTTATATTTTTTTGCAAGAGAAAGAGTTTCTTTTGCAAGTTTTTCTGCTTGCTCCACTTTCTCAGGAGCCATTTTCCAGTTTGCTATCAATAGTGTCATATACCATACAGTATACCAGAAAGAATATATTGTGAGTGTTATAAGAATACAAAAAACCTCGCATATGCGAGGTTTTTTGTATTTAAACATTAGAATTCAATAAAGATAGGTTTTCTGACAGGTACTGCTCCGTTAACAGAAACAGTTACTGATGCAGTTTGTGATCCGCCCATAGAATTACTACAATACAAACTATACGTTGTAGGCGCCGTTAATGCACTAGTTATTTTATAACCTGATGGTTGATTAAAGCTACCAGACCAATTAGAGTCACCAGGATTATTAGCATTTGTACAATAGTTTGCACCGGTTACATACCAATAAATTTCTGAAGCTTCTCCATATTCAACCGTATCCGGCGTCGCAGAAAGAGTAATGTTCACCGCTGGAATAGCAGTGACGGTCACTGTAGTACTAGCATTAGCATTTCCTCCTGGTCCAACACAGAGCAATGTATAGGTTGTTGAACTATACAATCCTCCAGTTAACGCACTACCACTCGTTGCTTTTGCGCCTGTCCATCCATTACTAGCAGTACACGATGTCGCATTGGTTGTAGACCATGAGAGCGTTGACGATCCACCAGAGGTGACAGAAGTAGGACTAGCACTAATACTTACTGTTGGTGCAGGAGTTGCAACGCCCACCGTCACTGTCGCATATTGTGTAGCAGAGGTTCCTCCCGCACCTGTACAATAGAGTGAATACGTAGTGTCAGCATACAGCGCTGGCGTCCACCCACTACCACTCGTTGCCTTTGCTCCAGACCATGATCCTCCTGCAGTACATGAGGTAGCGTTGGTTGAAGACCAGGTGATGGTTGATGTACCACCAGAGGTGACACTTGTTGGTGAGACACTGATTGAGGCGGTAGGTGCAGGAACAGGAACACCTGTTACCGTCACCGTCACCTCAGCATGTGCTGGTCCATTTGGTCCAGTACAATCAATAGCATATGTTTTAGTAGCAGTCGCAACTACCATCTGTCCTCCACCAGCAGTGGTCTTGTTTCCAGTCCACGACACATCAACATTGTTTGCAGTACATGAAGTAACATTCGCAGTACTCCACCATAGTGCAAATTGTGAATTGTACGCTACAGGACCAGCAGGGTCAGCATAGAGAGTTACACTTGGTGGATTAGATGTCACCGTAACTGTCGCACTCGCTTGAGGAGATGTTCCTCCAGCACCAGTACAGGTAATGGTATACGTAGTACTAGAATAGAGTGTACCAGTCCACCCACTACCACTCGTTGCCTTTGCTCCAGACCATGATCCTCCTGCAGTACATGAGGTAGCGTTGGTTGAAGA
>JAIEON010000055.1 GCA_019750345.1 Patescibacteria group bacterium | reverse complement strand
AAACACCCTGTGCAAAGTCGAACTTTGCACAGGGTGTTTTTTTTTGTTTTGAACTTATTTTTTCTTGTGCAAAAAGTATTTGAATAGTTCAATCAAGAAGAAATTAGTAACACCAACACCAATAACTCCCAGGAACCATACAAGAGGAAGTGGTGTGGTACCTAAAAATGTGTTCATAAAAGGAATGTATACAGACATCATAATCATTACAAATCCCACAAAGACACCTGCGGTCAGATAGTGGTTGGAGAATGGGTTGTAGGTAAGGATGCTCTCTTCGAGATTCCGCATAGAGAATGCAAGGAACAACATATACGAAGCAAACGATGCGTACGTGAAAGTTCTGACTATTGCTTCATCGTATCCTGCTCGTAAGAGATAAATGTATAACATAAACAGTAGCGCACTAGAAACAACTCCGCGTCCAAACGTAAATATTGCCACTGTTTTGTCGATGAGACGAGCTTTACGATCAAGTTGTGCCACACTCGCACTATCGATTTTTTCAAAGGTAAATGCCAAGGTAGGGAATATGTCAGAGAAAAATTTCACAAAAAGAATTTGAATCGCTGTAATAGGAAGCGCGAGTGTCATGATAATAGAGCCACCGACAAGGAGTAGCTCATCAAATGAGTCTGCCATCAAGTACGTGATAACTGTACGAATTTTTTTTAATACTCCGCGTCCTTCAAAAATTGCATCTACAATCGATTCGTAGTTGTTGTCGAGAATCACTATATCTGATGATGCTCGTGCGACATCAGTACCACTGCCCATTGCCACACCAATAGTTGCAGCCTTCAGTGCAGGTGCATCGTTTACACCATCTCCTGTCACCGCTACTACTTCGCCGAGCGCTTCAAGTAATTCAACGAGGCGAAGTTTTTGTTCTGGGGTCATGCGAGCAAAGACTACTGTGTGACGTAATGCTTCGGTAAGCTCTGTATCTGTTAGGAGGGCAACTTCTGCACCAGTGAGAATATGTGATGGTGCGCTGTCTTTACCAACTACCATATCTGGTTGTGAAGGGAGTAGTCCAATTTCTCTGGCTACCCAAGACGCCGTACCAGGGTGGTCACCGGTCACTACAATAGTACGAACGCGAGACGCCATAATACGTGCAACTGCCGCCGGTACACTCGTGCGTATTGGGTCACGGAAACGAAGAAGTCCACTAAACTCATACGTATTCATTTTTGAAAGTGTTTCGAGATTTTCACTGCTTGAAACATTCATTGATATTGATCCGAGTACTCGTTCGCCAGTCGCAGAAAGTTCCGCAATCTGAGCGAGAAGTAGATTTTTTTGTTCTACTGAAAGTGATGTTTTTTGGATCAGAATATCTGGTGCACCTAATAATGTTATTCGAGTACTAGTACTATTTTTAATTAAGACCCCTGAATATTTATCAGCAGAATTAAATGCCAAACGCTCGAGTACTGTATACGATTCACTGAGTGCTTTGAGTTCTGGTCGACTTTGAATTGTTTGAGCTAGTGCAATATCCAGTGGGCGTCCTTGAAATCCTGACTGACCTATCGCGACGTCCGCATGTAATGATGCTTCTACTAATACAGTGTCGCTGTTACTCTCAAGATTTTGTCCTAGAGGAATATCAACTGCGACAAACGTGAGGCGCCCCTCAGTCAATGTTCCTGTCTTATCAGTAAGAATGATACTAGTCGCACCAAGAGTCTCTGTGGCGGCCATTTTGCGCACTACGGCGTTCTTCCTGGCGAGAGTCTCTGCTCCGATTGCGAGTACTACAGACAGTGCAATAGGGAGACTTTCTGGTACCGCTGAAACTATCACCGCAATACTAGTTAATAACATATCGTTGAGTGGGTAACCATTTTTTACACCAATAAACGCAATCAATACTCCGACAAAAACAAGAACCACAGAAATAATCTTGGTGAATTGCATAACCGAATGTTCTAACGGAGTTTTTTCATCCCGTTGTTTTTCGACGAGTGTTGCGATAGCCCCTAGTGCAGTGTGTTGGCCAGTTGCCATTACGATACCCTCAGCAGACCCTTGGGTGATGACCGTGCCACCCCAGAGCATATTGGTTCGATCAGCGAGTACTGTTTGTTGTACAACTACTGCAACAGATTTTTCTACCGGGAGAGATTCACCGGTCAGAATTGATTCATCCACTTCAAGGTGTGTGCAACTTACGATTCGTACGTCTGCAGGGATTCTGTCACCAGAACGAAAGAGGATATAATCTCCTGGCACTATATTCTCGGCATTAATCGATTGTGCACTGCCATCTCTCATGATACGAGATCGTTGTGTGAGATAGTGTTCGAGTTGCTGTACTGCGTTGTCTGCTTTATATTCCTGCCAAAATCCCAGTGCAACGTTTATAATAATCGCTGCTAATACAAAAAAACCTTCATTCATTTTTCCAAGAAAAAATGACAACCCACTAGCAACGACTAATAACAGAACAAGGGGGTTTTTGCATTGGTTCCAGAGTAATCGTAGTGCACTACTTTTTGCTCTGCCTCCAACAATGTTTTTTCCGTACTGCTTAAAACGTTTTGTCGCTTCGATTGAAGATAATCCTGAAACAGAAGTTTGTAGAGTGGTAAATAATACTGACACATCTTCTGACCAAGGATTGGATGTTTGTTGGGGTGAATTCATGGAAAAATTGTACCATGAGCTGACTCTGGTAATGTTGTATACTTGTGGTATGACAAAAACAATACAGATTATTGTAGGTATAGTAGTTATTGCGATCGCGATCTATTTTTTATTCAAAAACAAAAACACAGTGATAACTAATTTCCCACCTGTGCAAGGTCCTATCGTTGCGCTCGGTGATAGTTTGGTATTTGGCTATGGATCAACCATGGGGAATGATTTTGTTAGTCTCCTGGCAAAAGATACAGGCAGAGAAATTATTAATATGGGAATTAATGGGAATACTACTGCAGATGGGCTTGCGCGCATTGATACAGTGCTTGCACTGAAGCCAAGTATTGTACTGGTATTACTTGGAGGTAATGATTTCTTGCGCAAAGTACCTGCGACACAAACATTCCAAAACCTTGATAGCATTGTTGAGAAACTCCAAGCTCATGGTGTAGTTGTGGTAGTGCTTGGTATTCAGGGTGGGGTATTACATGATCCATTTAAGGAGTCATTTGAAGAGCTAGTAACACGTCGTGGTACAGGATATGTACCAAATGTGCTGGCGGGAATGATAGGGAATCAATCTCTGATGTATGATGCGATTCATCCTAATGATGTAGGGTATAAAAAGCTTGCCGACAAGGTATTACCAGTGCTGCAAATGGTAATGAAATAAAGATTGACTCCTCTAAAAGAAAGAGTATAGTTATCGAAAGACACTTAAATTACAATCGATATGGAAAATTCTCTTACGACCATTATTGATGATAATGGCATTACCTGCAAAGTTGTAACGGTAGAAGAAAGTCCTCTGCCATATGTTAAAAAATTCATAAAAGATATTTTTTGGACTTATACACTACGTCATTTGTATATGACTTACTTAACAGTTCGATATTATAACGGTGATATCGACAAAGCCTTTAAAGAAAATCCTGAATAAAATACTGTAATAAAAAATCCTTCACAGAATGTAGTGAAGGATTTTTTTATTACTTACCTGTTTTGATCCAGAGATACAGGTCCTCGATTGCTTTGACTGCGTCGCCTGCAGCAATATTGTTTTGGTGGTATAGGCCATTCGTACAATCTCCCGCAGCCCAAATACCAGGAATATTTGTTCGTTGATTGCTTGGGTCTACTACTACTGTTCCAGTAGTACTTAATTCGATTACTCCATCAAGGAATGTAGTATTAGGGATTTGTCCAATCTCTACAAAGAGTCCGCTTACTGCAAGGTCTGTGGTTTCTTCTGTAGTTTTGTCTTTGTAGGTTAGTCCATTTACGAACATCTCTCCCCGAATTTCTTGAATCTCTGTATTTTTGAGTAGGGTTACGTTCGAAAGTTTTGCAACCTCTTCAACGGTAATAGTGTCTGCTCGGAAGCTCTCACTGCGATGAATTAATGTGACATGAGAAGCATATTGAGAGAGTTGTAGCACTGCTTCGAGTGCGGCATTACCACCACCAGCAACTGCTACTGGTTGTCCACCAAAGAGTGGTCCATCACAGGTCGCACAATACATGATCCCTTTGTTTTCAAATTCTTTTGCACCTGGTACGTCGAGTTTGCGGTGATGAGAGCCAGTTGCTACGAGGATACTTTTTGTTGCTACCAGATTACCGCCAGTGAGTACGGTAAATCCATCAGCTACTTGCTGTACTTCATCTGCGCGTTTACCAAGAGCGAGCGTCAGAGTGTTTTCGGGGGTAGTGTATTGTTCAATATGTTTGCGGAGGTTGAGTGCGAGATCAG
>JAIEON010000074.1 GCA_019750345.1 Patescibacteria group bacterium | reverse complement strand
CAATGAGAAAATATCCCGTAAGACGAACATCACCATTTATAACCGCATCAACACCTCTACTAAACAATAATGGAGAAACAACTGTAAATAATTGTCCTATAAAAAGCAGTCCTATGACCCACGCAAAAGAAACCCAAAAAGGTTTAAAGAAAAACAGAATCCGTTTTAAAAAAGAAGTTTTCTCCATACTAACTCGTTAACCCTACTGCTTCGTACACATCAAATAGTTTCTTCATCGCTACATCGTTTGCGCGCATTGCTCCATTGATAAGAATTTCTTGAACGAGTTTTGGGTTGTCTTCGTAATACTTCCGGCGTTCACGCATAGGTGCCACAAATGTGATGATGTCGGCAATCAACATCTTTTTTGCATCGCCATACCCTAAGCCTTTACTGTACTGTGACTTCAATTCTTCTGACGTGTTAAAAAGTTTATGAATCTGATACAGAATGATACTTTCGGGGTCTTTTTCTTCATCGCGAGCACGTGAGTCGGTGGTCACACTCATTACTGCTTTGGTGATTTCTTCGTCAGTACCAAAAAGTGGAATAGTGTTACTATAACTTTTTGACATTTTACGTCCATCAACTCCCGGTACAACAGCAACATCTTCTAAGATAAGGTGTTCTGGTACAACAAACTGCTCACCAAATTGGTGATTGAACTTCCCTGCAATATCACGAGCATATTCGACGTGTTGTTTTTGATCCTGACCAACCGGTACAATAGATGCATCGTAGAGCAAAATATCTGCAGCCATTAATACGGGATAGGTAAAAGTTCCTGCACTGATTTCTTTATTCTTTGCTTCAGCATCTTTGTAGGCATGTGCGCGCATCAAATATGGCACTGAGACTAAACAATCAAATACCCAAGCAAGGTTTGCATGAGCTAGTACATCAGACTGTTTGAAGAACACGGCTTTTTCAGGATCAAGTCCAGCAGCAAGATAATCTAGTACTGCGTTTTTGGTGTGCTCAGTGAGCTGCTCTTTTGTTAAAACATTTTCAGTCAACGCATGAAGGTTTGGGATAAAGATAAATGCTTCATATTCATCTTGCATTGAAATAAACTGCCGAATAGCACCAAAATAGTTCCCCACATGAATACGTCCAGTAGGTTTGATTCCTGAAACAAGTCGTTTTTTTGAACTATTATTTATCTTGATTGATGGGGATTGCATGGGGATATCATATCAAAAATAAGCCTTATTTGGAAATAAAACGTGGATTAGAAGTACTCGCTCTGAAAATGTTACACTATTGATTATGAACAAAGAAGTGCCATTCAAGAGAGCCTCAGAAAGTCTCAACAATCTCCGTATTCCACCACACGATCTTGATGCAGAACAAGCAGTGCTTGGTGCCCTGATGCTTCGACCGAGTGCTATTCATGACATTATTGACCTTTTGGTACCAGAAATGTTTTATGCCAAGAAGCATACACTTGTCTATCGCACTATTTTGGACCTTTCAGGTAAGAACGAACCTATCGACGTGCTCTCTGTAGCGACTCGTCTCAAAGAAAAAAAGTCTCTTAATGAGATTGGTGGTAATGCATATTTAAACGAACTCATGTCGAACGTGCCTTCGACAGTAAACATCCGTCACTATGGTGATATCGTCTACAAGAAGTTTATCCTCCGACAATTGATTGACTCTGGTGAATCTATTGCAAGTATTGCCTACGAACAAAACGATATGGACGTGACAGATGTCATCGACATGGCAGAAAAAAGTATTTTTAAAGTTACTTCAGGTATTAATACCAAGAATGCTTTCACGTCTATCAAGCAATCTCTCGTAGAGACCTGGGAACAAATTGAACACCTTCATGAACATAAGGACGAAGTGCGTGGTATTCCTACAGGATTCCCGGATCTCGACAACCTCCTTGCAGGACTACAAAAAGCAGACCTTATCATTCTTGCAGCCCGACCTTCTGTTGGTAAAACGGCTTTTGCACTCGACATTGCACGTAACGCTGCACTCAGTGGTGTACCTGTTGGTATATTCTCATTGGAAATGAGTGCTAACCAACTCGTACAACGTATGCTTTCAGCAGAAAGTCGTGTTGATGCATGGAGTATCCGTACTGGGCACGGCCTTTCACCGACACACTTCACGTCGCTTCAAGAAGCCGCTAGTCGTCTTCAAAAAGCACCTATCTATATTGATGACCAAGCAGGTAACTCTATTGTAAAGATGCGTTCTGTGGCACGACGATTGAAAGCTGAGCACGGACTCGGACTAATCGTTGTCGACTATCTCCAGCTCATGACAACCAACAAAAACTACGACAGTATGGTCAACCAGGTGACAGAGATTTCTCGATCACTCAAGGCCCTCGCGCGTGAGCTCGACGTACCAGTACTTGCCCTGTCTCAGCTTTCTCGTGCAGTTGAAGCTCGTGGTGGTAAGCCTCGTCTTTCTGACTTGCGTGACTCTGGTTCCATCGAACAAGACGCGGACTTGGTTATCTTTATTCACCGTGAAGACCGCTACAAAGATCAGGCAGAGCGCGATAATATCGCAGAAATCCTTGTTGAAAAACACCGTAATGGTGCAGTCGGTAAGGTAGACCTTATGTTTGATGGTAAACACACCTCATTCCTTTCTATGGACAAAGGTCATGTTCCGGTCAAAGCTAAGTCACTAGATGACTTCTAAGCTGTATTTTTTGTATGAACAACGACACTATCGAGCGACTCTCTAAACTCTTTGTCAGGTTTCCTGGTATTGGTGAACGACAAGCAAAACGATTTGCCTATTTTATTTTGGCTCAGCAGATGAGCTATGTTCAAGCGCTCGCCACTGCACTCGTCAGTGCTCGAAGTAGTGCGCATACCTGTACCAAATGTCTTCGTATTTTTGAAACCGGTATATCCAACCAACCAGGACTATGTGAGATTTGTAGTGATGAAAGTCGCGACCACAGTACTATTGTTGTCGTAGAGAAAGGTCAAGATATCGAAGTATTTGCTCGGACTGAGTACCATGGACTCTTTTTTGTACTAGGGTCTCTTATTCCTATTATTCAAAAAAACATTATTGAAGGTACTCATGTAGCATATCTACAGACTCGTATCACTCAAGAGAAAGATACTCTCAAAGAGATCATTCTTGCCTTCCCTCTCACTCCCAACGGAGAACATACTGATCAAGCGGTGCGAGAAATTATTTCTCCAACACTTCCAGAAAATATTGCGATCACCAGTCTTGGACGAGGACTATCCACTGGTGCGGAACTTGAATACGCTGACCCTGCGTCACTCTCGGCATCACTGAAGAAGCGCGAATAAAAAAACGTCTAGGGAAGACCTAGACATTTTTTTATTTATAACCGAGCTTCGAGTAGCGCTTGTTCTGCAAAATAACGACGATTTGTTTCTTCTATCTTTCGCTCACGTACTGTATACAAATAGTACTGCAAAAAGATTAATGCTACGGTCAAAATAATTACTACCTTGATCATTGTATTGAGTGCCATCTCTCGTTTCATTATCTCACTATGATATACCACTATACAAAAAATCCCTAGAGTATTTCTAGGGATTTTTTTGAGATTACGCGATCGCAGTGATAGTCACTTTCACGTATGGCTGGCGGTGACCATTTTTCTTGAAGTAACGACTCTTTTGTTTGTATTTGATAACAATTTCTTTTGGAGCGCGTCCAACACTTGCAACTTCACCTGTAACAGTAACTCCTGCTACGAGTGGAGTACCGATAACAGTATTTGAACCGTCGTCAGTAAGGAGCACTTTGTCGAATACAACAACGTCACCTTTTTTGTGTTCGTCTTTCATCTTTTCGATAGTAACAGTATCTCCTACTGCAACGCGGTATTGTTTACCACCTGTTGCAATAACAGCGAATTGGTCAGTATTTACAGTCTTTTTTGTAGTTGCCATATGAGCCCCTATTATACAGAATAGCTATTATTTTGCAAGTCCTATGCTCCAAAGGGGTATAACTTCTGTATTTGCTAAGTGTATGTGATACACTTACTGCAATGATTTCACGCTATAACCATCAAGGTCTAACCTGGATTGATCTCGAAAACCCTTCTCGAGAAGAAATAGTTCACCTCAGTGAAGAGTTTAATATTCCTAGCGTCGTCGGAGATGAAATGTTCACCAACTCACTCCGTTCAAAAGTCGATCTTTACGACAACTTTATTTATCTCATCCTGCACTTCCCTGACATCAACAACAATGGTGTTATTGAAGACGATCTTGAGATAGATTTTATTATCGGTAAAAACTTTCTTCTCACTGTACGATATG
>JAIEON010000037.1 GCA_019750345.1 Patescibacteria group bacterium | reverse complement strand
CACGACTCGGTAAATTATTATTTGTATTTGCATTTTGTGTAGCGCTGTCTCGAATTTTTGTTGGTGTGCACTATCCACTCGATGTTGCGGTAGGGTTGATGTTGGGGTATATAGTGCCAAAGTGTATTCACACACTATTAAAATTTGTCAAAATTGCTCGAACGCAATAAAAGGCATAGAATATGCCCACTATGATGAAAAGAAGAATTTGGGCACTTATTGTATTAGTTTTAGGTATTGGCTTAGGTTTTGCGGTAGTTCGTTCAGAAATGGCGAACCCTCCAACATTCCTTGCTCGGCACCCATTCCATCTTGGATTGGATCTTTCAGGGGGAAGTCATCTGTTGTACAAAGCAGATATCACTACTATTCCAGCGGGCACTATTAGTGAATCAATGGATGCACTACGAGATGTTATTGAACGTCGTGTAAACGCGTTTGGTGTAGGAGAACCAGTGGTGAATGTTGAAACCAGTACACTCCTCGGAGAAAAAGAATACCGACTTTCAGTAGAACTTCCTGGTATCACCGATATTGATCAGGCGGTTCAAATGATTGGGCAGACTCCTTATTTGGAATTCCGTACACAAAGTGACGATCCTATAACTACTGTTGCAGAAGATGGAACTATTTCTCTTGATGCAGAAAGTGCATTTGTGCCAAGTGATCTTACAGGGAAATATCTTAAGCGTGCGCAAGTACTATTCAATCCTACTACTGGTAAACCAGAGGTAAGTATTGAATTCAATCAAGAGGGTGCTCAGTTGTTTGAAAAAATCACTAAAGATAATATTGGTAAGGTAATCGCTATCTATCTCGATGGGTCAGTAATTTCAGCCCCAGTAGTGCAAGCAGCTATCACTGGCGGAACAGCGCAAATCACTGGAGTGTTTACTCCTGCCGAAGCAAAGCAGCTCGTAGGGCGTTTGAATTCTGGTGCACTTCCTGTGCCGATTAGTCTTATCTCTACTCAGACCGTTGGAGCAACACTAGGAACTGATGCTATTGTTGCAGGAATGCACGCAGCAGTTATCGGTTTTCTGATTATTGGATTGTTCTTGTTGCTCTGGTACAGACTACCTGGTCTTGTTGCTGTGGTAGCATTGTCTCTCTATGTTGTAATGGTACTCGCGCTGTATAAACTTATTCCTGTCACGCTTACTGCCGCAGGAATTGCAGGATTTATTATTTCTATCGGTATTGCGGTGGATGCAAATATCTTGATCTTTGAAAGATTCCGAGAAGAACGTGCAACAGGTAAAAGTATTGCCGAAGCACTTTCTGCAGGATTTGATCGCGCATGGCTTTCTATTAGAGATGCAAACATTGCAAGTATCTTAATTGCTGTTATCTTGTTCTGGTTTGGATCATCTCTTATTAAAGGATTTGCTCTGACACTCGGTATTGGAGTTATTATTAGTTTGATTAGCGCAATCGGTATCACCAAGCTCTTCTTGTCTGTCCTTCCAAAAATGGAAACGTCACGATTCGGCAGATTCCTTTTTAGTAGCGGTTTTCACAAATAAGAGTTAATAGTATGTTTATCATCAAATACAGAAAATTTTTTATAGCGCTTTCAATTGCGTTTGTCGTTCTCTCGTTTACTGCCTTGGCAGTGTTCGGTCTTCCTCTTGGGATAGATTTCAAAGGAGGGACTTCAATTGAACTTGCATACACCACTCCTCGCCCAGAAGTCTCTGTAATCAAAAATGCATTGACTGCTGCTGGATATGAAGATGTTGTAATACAACCAACAGGAGCGCAAAACATTATACTCAAAAGTAGTGAAGTCACAGATCAAGCACATCTAGCAATTGTGTCAGCAGTAAAAACTACCGGAGACGTTGAACAAGTCGGCTTTACTGCTATCGGACCTTCCGTAGGGAAGGAGCTTAAGAACAAAGCTATTCTCGCTATCATTATGGTATTGATCGCAATTATTTTGTTTATTGCATACGCATTTCGTAAAGTGTCACAACCAGTATCTTCATGGAAGTTTGGTCTCGCTGCTATTATTGCACTGGCACACGATGTTGCTATCCCACTAGGAGCGTTTGCTATCATCTCGCACTACACGGGAGCAGAGCTTGATACATTGTTTATTGTTGCAATTTTGACTACACTCGCACTCTCTGTTGCTGATACGATTGTGGTGTTTGACCGTGTTCGAGAGCACCTTGGTAACAACAAAAAACAATCATTCCCAGAACTTGTAGGGGATTCTTTGAGAGAAACATTTGCTCGATCAATCAACACTTCAGCCGTAGTGCTTGTGATGGTGATCTCGCTCGCAGTGTTCGGTCCTGAAAGTACCCAGCTCTTTGCCACAGTACTTGCTATTGGATTGTTCTTCGGAACATATTCATCAATCTTCCTGGCGAGTCCTATCTTGGTCTTCATGGAACAAGCTCAGAGTAAGAAGAAATAAAAGAACTATTTATTTATGAAAACCCGCAAGGATTCGTCCTTGCGGGTTTTCGTAGGGGTGGTATGCTTAATTATATGACTACACAATGGATTATTATTGCAATCGCAGCTGTTCTTATTATTTGGTTCTTTCTTACGTATAACGGTTTTGTAACTATTCGAAACCGGGTAGAAGAAGCGTGGGCAGACATTGAAGTGCAGCTCAAGCGTCGTTATGACCTGATCCCAAACTTGGTAAATACTGTGAAAGGGTATGCGTCACATGAGAATGCAACATTCGAAAATATTACCAAGGCACGAGCGACTGCAATGCAAGCTGGCACAGCAGAAGAACATGCAAAGGCAGAAGGAGAACTCAGTGGAGCCCTCAAAAGTCTTTTCGCGGTATCTGAAGCCTATCCAGATCTGAAAGCGAATACAAATTTCTTGGAACTTCAGCGTGAACTCTCTGATACTGAAAACAAAATCCAAGCAGCTCGTCGTTTTTATAACGGCAACGTTCGTGACTACAACACCAAGCTTGATACTGCTCCGTCAAACATGGTAGGAAAACTGTTTTCTTTCAGTAAAAAAGAATACTTCGATATTCCTGATGATGGAGTAGAATCACAACCTGTTGCGGTTCAATTTTAGTGCTATACTAAAATATATGCAGAACAATAATTTAAACCAAACAGTTCCGTACAGTAAAATTAATACAATCCTTCTTGTGCTCTTGCTCGTTATGGCACTCGGAGTATTCTATGTGACATACAAGCAAAACCATGAAGATGATGTAAGTACTGATATGTCAGGTGAAATGTCTGACTACAACGCTTCAGAATTTCCTGCCGGTGAGATGCCTGGAGCAGAATTTTAATCTATTCTCTGTACTACATACAAAAAACCTCTTCTTATTGAAGAGGTTTTTTGTATTGTTGCGCGTATTCTCGGCAACCTATATATTATATCTATGGCTACAATGTATACTCATAAATCTTCAAACATCACCAAAACCTGGTTATTGGTAGGAATATTCTTCGCTATTGTGGTAGGTATCGGATACTTTTTTTCGATGTACTATGGTAATCCCGGTATTCTGACATTCGCTATTATTTTTAGCGTGGTTATGAATATCACAAGCTTTTGGTATTCTGACAAAATCGCACTTTCTATGGCACGAGCAGTGCCTGCAACTGTTGAGAAATATCCAGAGCTCAATCGTATTGTTGAAAATCTCTCTATTACCGCAGGGTTACCAAAACCTCGTGTCTATATAATTGCCGACATGGCGCCGAACGCGTTTGCTACAGGGCGCAATGCGTCACACGCAGCGGTTGCAGTGACTGAAGGATTACTCAGTATGCTTGATCGTGCCGAACTCGAAGGTGTGATCGCTCATGAGCTGGCACATGTTGGTAATAAAGATATTTTGCTACAGAGCATGGTTGCAGTGCTGGTTGGATTCATCGCTATTCTTGCAGATATGTTTACTCGCAGTATGTTGTTTGGAGGAGGGAATAGAGATGACGATAATAAGGGAGGGAATATATTGATGATCGTTGGATTAGTATTTATTATTCTTTCACCGATCATTGCAACACTGATCCAGCTCGCTATTTCTCGCAAACGTGAGTACCTCGCTGATGCATCCGGTGCCCTCCTCACTCGATACCCTGAAGGACTCGCTAGTGCACTGAAGAAGATTTCGTCCTATGGGCGCCCAATGGCTCACGCAAGTAATGCTACTGCGCATATGTACATCAGCAACCCTTTTGGAGCCAAGGCAAAGCAGGGTCTCTCCGGATTGTTCATGACTCATCCGCCAGTAGAGAAGCGCCTTCTAGCATTGCACGA
>JAIEON010000058.1 GCA_019750345.1 Patescibacteria group bacterium | reverse complement strand
GTTAAGGAAGCTCTCGGACTCGGTCTTAAGGAAGCAAAAGACCTCGTTGACGGTGCACCTTCAACTATCAAGGACAACGTAAAGAAAGAAGAAGCTGACGCTTTGAAGAAATCTATCGAAGAAGCAGGAGGTGCAGTAGAACTCAAATAATACTCACTTTTACTTTTCACAAAAAACTCCCTTCGGGGAGTTTTTTGTTTTCTTGACTATTTATACAAAAGGAGTAATGTTGTCTGGAATCTAAACACAATAACTATGAAGTATTTTAACTTATTAGTTTGTGTCGTACTTCTTGCCATTGCATCTGTAGGGGTCCCAAAAAGAGCCTCAAAAGAAACTCAGCGAACAGAAATTGTTGTTGGTAAAATGGGCTTTATAGCCAGCGCGATCGTTACGGCGACCGTACCAAAAATTTTACTAAAAGACAGCATTGTTCAAATGAGGATTCTGGTTTTTACTAGTTACAGTATTCAAAGGCATGTACAACCAAATCACGAAAACAAACTGGGGCGTAAACCACCCCGACAAAGCCACCCTGACCCGGGTGGCTTTATATTATTGAAACTTTATTTACACCCCAAAAGACACTTGTACGCAAGAGACCTTGGGGGATATACTTCAGGCACACTTTTAAGAGAGGTGTGAGTAAACTACAATTATGGAAATTTTAGGTAAGCTATTGGGCGGTATTCCGCGCGTAAAAATTATGCGGTTGTTTTTGCTAAATGCAGATGAACCGTTTGGTATTGATGACGTTATAGAACGTTCTCGTATTCAGCGTGCAGTTGCTCGAAAAACTATCACCTCTCTTATGGCTATGGCGCTTATCGAAAAGAAGTCCTTTATTCAAGAATTTGAAGACACCCAAGGGCGTATTACTAAGAAGCGTATTCAAGGATGGATGCTCAGTGAAAAATTCCCGTATATCAACGAGCTCAAACAACTACTCGTAGAAGGGGAATTTTTTAAACACGCAGAACTCGCCAAGCGTTTCAAGCCTGCCGGTCGCGTACAACTCCTTGTGATCTCAGGAATCTTTATTCAGGATTCTGAAACCCGTCTTGATTTGTTGATCGTAGGAGATAATCTCCGTAAGAGTTTTATTCAAAAAACTATCTCAGTCTTGGAAAGTGAGCTCGGAAAAGAACTTCGTTACGCAGTCTTTGAAACTGCTGATTTCAAGTATCGTATCGCGATGTATGACAAACTCTTGCGAGACGTCTTTGAATACCCACACGAACAATTGATCACTGGTAAAGAGTTCTCCACATTTTCTTTAGCCAAGTAGCGCCGGGCGGGGTATACTATATATGCTAAGGAGGGGAACCTCCGACAGCGAACAGGTTTACCAATAATTTTTTACCCGTGCATTGCTCAATAGGTGGTGTGCTGAAAATACTATGCTTATACAAACATGGAGCCAAGTCTTCCTTCTCTCATTGCAAGGACTCTGGTACGGCTTTATTGCAACATTCCCGAGAATCCTTCTCGCGATTGTGATCTTCATTATCGGATGGATCGTAGCTTCAACACTCGGAGCACTTGTTACAAGTGCAATCGACGCGCTCAAGCTCGATAAGTTGTTCAAGAACTCTGGCACTGACCAAGTACTTGCACGCGCAGGATGGAAACTTCACATCGGTGGAGTAATCGGATGGCTCGTGAAGTGGTTGATCGTACTTGGATTCTTTACTGCATCAGTGAATCTTCTCGGTCTTGATCAGGTAACAATGTTTATGCAACAAATCGTTGTATACATCCCACAAGTGATCATTGCAGTTCTCATCCTTGTTGCTGGTACTATCCTTGCTGATTTTGCTCGCAAGCTCATCGTAGGAAGTGCGGCTATGGCAAGAGTTCGCTCTGCTCGCATGATCGGTACAGTTGCGTACTACTCAATCTGGATCTTGACTGTAGTAACTGCTCTCGACAAACTCGGTATCTTTGGATACTTTGGACAGATCTTGTTTACAGGAATTGTTCTGATGATTGCTGTTGCATTCGGTCTAGCATTCGGTCTTGGTGGCAAAGAAGCTGCAGGACGATTTGTGAATCGTATGGCTGATGATTTCTCTTCAGGGAATTCAGGTCAGAATCACTAGTTCTTACACATATATATAGTCAAAAGATATATAGTCAAAAAGCTCCCGAGAGGGAGTTTTTTGTATGTTTGCTGAGACGCTTGACTTCTTATAATGACTCGTCTATACTAGCCGGACCAATGATGATTAAAGAAAACAACAAGTCAAATAGTTTCGCGGTTTAGCCCCGACATCTGTCTTGGCCGCCGCGAAAGCTGCGGCTTTTTTCATGAAAATCAATGGTCTGGTTTTTTGAAAACTACATCCTGTCCTCTCGTAGCACAGTTCTGAGTAAGAACTAAGGCACACAACTCTTTTGATAAGGAAGAGCTGTATTGCTGCTGCAGGTAGGGAGAGACAGACCCGTCCAATAGAAACATCACTTCGAGCGGTCGAAGGATGACGGACGTTAAAATAACCTCTCAGTTGTTATGAACTGAGAGGAACATGATTTCTAGATTTCCTATTAGGAAATAAGAGCATATGGTGGATGCCTAGGTTCTACATGGCGATGAAAGACGCGAGTGGCGGCGATACGCTTCGGCGAGGTGCCTCTAACCTTTGACCCGGAGATTTCTGAATGGGGAAACCCAATAGAGCAAACCTCTATTACCTTTGACCGTAAGAGTCATCGGAGCGCACCCTGGGAAGTGAAACATCTCAGTACCAGGAGGAAAAGAAAACAATGCAGCGTAGCTGCGATATTCCCCAAGTAGCGGCGAGCGAAAAGGGAGGAGCCCAAACCGGTTTCTTCGGAAACCGGGGTTGTAGGATAGAAACGTCGTTTTACGAGAAGAGTTACAAAGTTTATTTATAGAAGAAGTTGTTGGAAACCAACGTCATAGCAGGTGATAGCCCTGTATTCGAAATTTATAAACCTCTTTTGTTTCTACTCCTGAGTACTTCAAGACACGAATAGCTTGGAGGAATCTGCCGGAACTAACCGGTAAGGCTAAATACATTGTAGAGACCGATAGTGAACTAGTACCGTGAGGGAAAGGTGAAAAGAACCCCGAGAGGGGAGTGAAATAGTACTGAAACCATATGTTTACAAGGAGTCGGAAATGGGTATTTATATCCATCACGGCGTGCCTATTGAAGAATGAGCCAACGAGTTCATATGTGCGGCTCGGCTAAGGAATAAAGTTCCGGAGCCAGAGGGAAACCAAGTGTTAATAGCGCGTAATTGGTCGTACATATGAGACCCGAAGCCAGGTGAGCTACCCATGAGCAGGATGAAGTGTTGAGAAATCAACATGGAGGTCCGAACCGGTAAGTCGTACAACGCTTTCGGATGACTTGTGGGTTGGAGTGAAAAGCTAATCGAACCTGGTAATAGCTGGTTCTCTCCGAAATAGCTTTAGGGTTAGCGTCATGTGTTCCCCTTGGGGGTAGAGCACTGGAAGGTTTCGACAGGGAGCAATCTCGCGACGCCTATCAAACTCCGAATACCAAGGATTAAAAACATGGCAGTTAGACTACGGGGGCTAAGCTCCGTCAGTCAAAAGGGAAACAGCCCAGATCTCTAAATAAGGTCCCTAAATTCATGCTAAGTGCGTCTTAAGGAGGTAAGATTTCTCAGACAATGAGGAAGTTGGCTTAGAAGCAGCCATCTTTTAAAGAAAGCGTAACAGCTCACTCATCAAGAGATCTCGCGCCGCAGATAATCGGGGCTAAGCATGGTACCGAATTTGAGGGCTCGTATTTATACGAGCGGTAGGAGAGTATTCCACTCTTGCTGTGAAGCCAAAGGCGTGAGCCATGGTGGAGCGTGTGGAAGTAAGAATGTTGGCACAAGTAACCGCAAGCAAGGTGAGATCCCTTGCCGTCGAAAAACTAAGGTTTCCTGGGCAATGACGATCATCCCAGGGTTAGTCGGGTCCTAAGGTAATGGCGAAAGCCGCAGCCGATGGACAGTAGGTTAATATTCCTACACTTCTATATTATTCGATGGAGTGACGAAGGATAGTAGCGTGAGCCTCTTATTGGATTGAGGTGGACGTATCGAAGGTGTGATGCAGGTAAATCCGTGTCACTGACTTTAATGTCGAACTAACAGGTACGGCCTGACGCC
>JAIEON010000072.1 GCA_019750345.1 Patescibacteria group bacterium | reverse complement strand
TTGCACGAAATGGCGCAATAGTTGCGTAAAACTGCTCACGGTGTAGAATTCAGTAAATTTTAACCAAATCCACAAACCATGAAAACACTACTCTTTGGAATAGTTTTCATTTGCACATTATGTTGGGAGCACTGGAAAAATAGGAATTGCATCGATGAGGATGAAATGTCTAATGAAAGTATTTAAATTAAATGGCCACTAGGTGGCCATTTATTATGGAGGATTCGCATAGTGGTCTAGTGCACTACCTTGGAAAGGTAGCAGGGTAGCAATGCCCTCGGGAGTTCGAATCTCCCATCCTCCGCAACCCTTCACTTTTTGCTATAATGAAAGCATATGAAAAAAGCAATTATTTGGATACTCTTTATTACCATTCTTGGTGTAGGAACATACACCTATTTGTCACGACCAGTAGATACAACCAATCAACCGGTAGTAGAAGGAACTGAACTAGAGCAACCTCAAGAAGGAAAACTCTATCGTATTGATAAGGAGCAGTCATTAGTGAAGTTCACTATCCAAGAAGATCTTCGCGGTGCACCTTTCACTGTAGTAGGGGAAACAAAAGATATTCGTGGAGATGTAACATTATCAACGGGTACAGATCCAGTGCTTGCGCTCGGTACAATTATTGTTGATGTTCGAACATTCAAAACAGATAGCGCTCAGCGTGATGGTGCTATCAATCGCCTCATTGTACAAACAGGTACTGAAGGACACGAATACGCACTGCTTACGAACGCACAAGCTTCAGGGCTTCCTAGTATCATCACTGAAGGAGTACCGTTTACGTTCACTGTTACTGGAGACCTTATGCTTGCAGGGATCAATAAGCCTGCAACATTTGCTGTAACTGCTACTCAGGCTGAGAATACTTTGAAAGGAAGTATGAGTTCAACACTCAAGCGTTCTGACTACAAGCTAGTGATTCCAAATATTCCATTCGTGGCAAATGTGCCAGACACCTTTACTATTAGCGCAGACTTTACAGCTATTGCTCAGTAATGTTATAAATAAAAAACCTCTCACAGATTGTGAGAGGTTTTTTATTTATAAACTACTTAGTCTTAAATGTAATCAATACTATTTCAGATTGGTTGAATGTTCTGAATGGAGGGCCAAATGTTCCCACTCCGCGACTGGTCAGAACTTGGGCGCTCTTGTAGGTATTGAGTCCGTAGGTATAGACACCATAGACTGCACGAGTGACATAATTCAATGGCCAAAATTGCCCATTGTGCGTATGGCCTGAAACCATCAGACTAATACCGTTCTTTGCAATTGCTGCAAGTGAAGTCGGAGGGTGGTTGATCAGAATACTCGTTCGTGTCGGGTCGAGAGCGAGACCCTCTATTGCTTGTGTTGCTTCTAGGTTTTCTTTTCCTTCACGATAGGTGATACCGGCGATTTGAACACCGTCGTATTCGACTTTGTTATCTTCTAGTACTGTGATATTTGCATCACGTGTTGATTTGATGAATGTAGAATACGTACCATATCCTTCGTGATTGCCCGGTGCATAAAATACTGGGATAGACGAAGTTAATCCACTCCATGATTCTGTAATAGGAAGAGTGTCAATATGTGGTCCATCATAAAAGTCCCCGGCGTGAAGTACGAAGTCTGGGTTCAGTGAGGCAATTTTGGATACAACTTTATCAGAAAACTTTTTTGCATTTACGAGACCAAAGTGCGTATCTGTTACTAATACTGCAGTCTTACCATTCCAAGATTCTGGAGCATTCGGTAGTGTTACTGTATACGGTGTTACTACAATACTTCGCGCTTGAATCAAACCAACGATACCAATAAGAAGTGAGAGACCTACTACGATAAGTGGTACTACTCTCGGAATAGCTGTATGAGTCAGTGCACCAATAGTGAGTAGTATCCCAAGCAGTATCGCACCAAAGAAGAGATACAGTCCAAAGCCTGCGATAACTTGTAGTACAGTATAGCCAACTGAGCCGATACCCCACTTGGCACTACCTGTCATCACCATGCTGGCGATAAATAGTATTGGAACAAGTAAGAATATTAAAAAGGTAAATTTTGTCGTCTGCCCATTGAACCGAAATCCGACAGAATACATTTTGGCAGTAAAGTATGAAATACCGATAAGGAGGGAAAAAGCTGCGAGTCCAAATATAATACGTAAATTCATTGAGGCAGTATACCACTATCTTCGCATGGTATAATCTCACCATGAGTCATTTTCGAGAAGCATTTGATCAAAGTTATAAAGGATTAAATCCAGAACAAAAACGAGCGGTAGATACTACGGAGGGTCCAGTAATGGTTATTGCGGGTCCAGGTACAGGGAAGACCCAAGTTCTTGCACTTCGTATTGCTCATATTATGGATTCGACTGATACACCACCGAGTGGGATTCTTTGTCTGACATTTACTCGTGCTGGAGTGACTGCAATGCGTGAGCGTTTGGTGCGCTATATTGGCAACAGAGCGAGTGAAGTTCGGGTGACTACGTTTCATAGCTATGCCGCATCGCTTGTAGAAAAGTATTTTGAATTACTTGATTTTGAGAGTGCCCCTACACTGCTTGATGATCAAAGTGCAGTAGTATTGATTGATGAACTTCTCGAACGACAAACCTGGCAATACCTGCGACCAAGAGGTAACAGTGTAAAATATTTTTCTGATTTGAAGTCTCTTATCTCACTGTTGAAACGTGAGCGACTGACTGCTGAAAGTTTCTTAGCTGAAGTAGAGCGCGATATTACGGCACTAGAAGAAAGTCCTGATAGTATTTCTACCCGAGGACCAAGTAAAGGACAGCTCAAAAAAGAGGTAATCAAAGCGATAGAAGGTCTCGAGCGAACAAAAGAAGTAGTGACATTTTATCAACACTATGAATACTTGAAACGAGAGCGTGGACTCATGGACTATGATGACGTACTTGAGTATGCGGTTACTCTTGTTGAGATTTCTGATGATGTTTGCGCTGAAATCCGCGAGAATGCATTGTATGTACACGTCGACGAACATCAGGATTCTTCTGGAGTTCAAAACAGTTTCTTACAGGCGGTGTGGCAAGATATCGAACAACCTAATATTTTTGTGGTAGGGGATGATCGTCAGCTTATCTATGGATTCGGTGGTGCATCACTAAGCTATTTTGAACAATTCAAAACCACTTTTGGTAAAGCTACACTTATTACCTTGATTCAAAATTATCGTTCAACTGCGACAATTTTATCAGTAGCGGATGAGATGCAAAAAAGTAGTCTTACTACTGAACTGCTCCAGAGTAATAGAGAGGAAACCTATCCAGTGGTAGTTTCAGAATATAACTATCCGAGAGATGAAATTATTGCTGCGGGTGCCTACTTTAAAGCACAAATCGCTGCTGGGATTCCCGCTGAAGAGTGTGCGTTGTTGCTGCCAAAAAATAAACATGTCCGCACTGCTGCACAAATACTTCGCGGTATGGGTTTCTCGGTACGCGCGAGTACTACGGTGTCTTTGTTTAGTGTGCCTGAGACAGCAATGTTTCGTCGAGTCTTGAATAGTATAACTGAACCCTTTAGTGGTGATGCAATCGCTAATACTCTTTTTGATCCAGTGTCACAGATACCACCACTAGTTGCTCATCGATTTATCCATGAACACGGTACAAGAAATCTTTCACTCGAAACGTTACTTGCTGAAAATGGCGACCCCGAATTATTTGCGGAGCAAGACAGCGTTCGTGTGTGGGGGAAGACCCTTGCGGGATGGGTAAGTATTTCAACAACCACGCAGTTGGAGTTGTTGATACAAATTATCGGTAACCAGTTACTTATCGATACTGCACCTACTCACGAAATTCTTGTTCGTCGAGTTGAGGTGGTCCGCACCGTGATTCATTTGGTTACTTCGTTTATCGACAAAAATGATACACCAACATTAGTTGGATTTATAGAATATCTCGATCGTCTCGAACGCTACGGACACAACATTAGTATTGCCGTACTCGATGGGACAAAAGGAATTAGCGTTTTGACATTGCATGGATCAAAAGGTCTTGAGTATGACAGTGTGTGGATTGCTCATATGAATGAATCAGTACTTATGTCGGGAAAGAAGGCGGGATTTGCATTACCAGAGTCAGTAGAATCTCGTATTGAGGC
>JAIEON010000046.1 GCA_019750345.1 Patescibacteria group bacterium | reverse complement strand
AAAGAAGCTTTATGTGCAACGTCTTCGTTGGATTTATGGCTTCATCCAAAACACTGTCGACTATCGTCGACTGATGCTCAATCCAAAATATGGTAACTTCTCATTCTTTACGGTACCCGCTGGTGCAATTTCGATTGTTGCTGTGGTGTATTTGTTTTTTGCTGCGTTCTATAACGTAATTATTTATATCATTGAAACTATCACCCGATGGAGTATTGTAGGATTTGCTGGCACACTGCCATCATTTCAGTTTGATTGGCTCTATATCAACACCAAAGCGCTCGGTATGGTGACTATTCTTTTGTACTCATTAGTGCTGCTTTCTATGATTATCGGCTCTCGTATCGCCAAACAGAAGCTCTCATGGCATATTATCTCTTATATGCTCGTCTACAGTATCCTGGCACCGTTTTGGCTTGTCCAGGCCGTGTGGAATAGTATTACTTCTAAGCAGCCAAAATGGCGTTAATATATGAATTTTTTTGATACATACAAATGGAGTAAATATCTTCTGACCCTTGTTCTCACTATTGGTATTTTTGCTGGAGCGTTATTTCTTAGTTCATATATCGCTGAGCAAAAACTAAAGAATATTCGTACTCTACAAGACAAAGTAGCGACCGATATTTTGTCATCAGAAACACAGTTTGATTTAGTTAAAGATCTTTCTTGTGAGGCTATTGATAGTACGTATCTCTCAAAAGATATGAGTGATTTGGCTGATCGTATTTCGTACACAGAAGAAAATGGTACTTCACCTACAGACTCTCTCGAGCTCAAGAAGCAGTACTCAATTCTCCAGGTCAAAGACTTTGTGATCTCAAAACAAATCGCAGAACGCTGTAATAATCTTCCTGTGACTATATTGTATTTCTATACCGACAAAGAAACGTGTCCTGATTGTGTGAAGCAAGGGTACGTTCTCGACTCTATCCGTAAGCAATATAAAAACGTTCGTATCTATTCATTTGATACACGACTTGATCTCACTACTATTAAAACTCTTAGACAGGTCTATGGTATCGAAGACCAACTCCCCGCACTCGTGATCGATGGTATTGCAATCAAAGGATTTAGATCTGTAGAAGATATCAAATCAGTGTTGCCAAGCAGTGTGACGAATCCTGTGGTGCAATAGGTGTCACTTGAAGTCAGACTCGAAAGACCCTCAGACCGATCGTCGGGTGCGAGGATGACAAGCGGCGTGATTGCCAATAATAAAAACCCCATTCCTAGGAATGGGGTTTTTATTATTGGAGCCGCTTGTCAGACTCGAACTGACGACCCTCACTTTACAAAAGTGTAGCTCTACCAACTGAGCTAAAGCGGCGTACCTAAGAGTAAGATAAATCTTTCTCTTAGGTTTTTACATTATAGTAAAAAATTCTATTTATGCAACTATTTTTTTTCTGCGTATTTTAGGCTTAGGAATCTCGGCTTTTGACTCCGAAATACTATGCAAAAAGTACGAAGATGGTCCGTGCTCGAGGCCTGTCATCACATCGTGCTTTTGGAAGGCGGCACTGGCTTTAGGAAACGCTTTCGCGAATACCTTTGCGAGTGTTTTGTTACCCCAGCCAAATGCGCGTCGACTATACAGGAATCCTGCATAGTAACTGCGGCGGGAGAGACGGATTACTTTTTCAATGTGTTTGATTGCTAGCCGATCAAGAGTAACAGATTCAGTCTCGGTACTTTGGTGCCACCAGAGAACCATAACAGCGACCCAAGATAGAACAAGTGTAAGAGCGAGCAGTATGAGTAGTGTGGTAATCATACAGAGCGAAGCCTTACGCTACGTTGTAGATAACGAATTTTTCGACTGTAGCACCGTTTGCTGCTGCAAACTTTTCGATAGTCTGTTCTGGAGCTTTGAAGAATGGTTGGTTCAAGAGGATCTGTTCTTTAAAGAACGCGTCGATTTTACCTTCAAGGATTTTTGCCTTCATTTCTTCTGGCTTGTCAGACGCTTCAACTTCTGCGCGAAGTACTTCTGTAACGTTTGCTTTGTTTTCTTCAGAAATTTCACTTTGTGAAAGAAACGCTGGTTTCATTGCAGTGACGTGCATAGCAATATCTTTTGCTACATCAGCTGTACCACCCTTGAGTACTACCACAGCTGCTGTTTTGCCTGTGTGGTGAGTGTACGCACCAACTGCTTCACCTACGATTTCTTCTACTGTACCGAGTTCGATTTTTTCACCGATTTTGAGCACAACGTCACTGATAAGTGCAGGAGATTGTTCACGCATAGCGTCGATTCCATCAGTCCAAGCAATATCTGCGAGCTTGTTCATAAGGTTTACGAAGTCTTCGTTTTTTGCAACGAAATCAGTCTCACAGTTGAGAATAAGAGTGAGTGCACGAGTACCATCAGACTTTACTACAATAGATCCATCTGAGGCGTCTCTGTCACCTTTTTTTGCAGCAACATCAGCACCTTTCTTTTGAAGGAGGATGATCGCTTTTTCCATATCGCCACCTGCTTCTTCAAGTGCCTTACGACATTGCATAACACTGATACCAGTCTTGTCCCGAAGTTCTTTTACTTGTTCTGTAGTGATCATAGGATATTTGATTAATGTACTTGTTAAATAATTATTTACCTTCGAACGCGTCCTTGAGTATACCAAGGATAAATCCAAGACTAGAACTAGAACTATCGTTTGCAACAATAGGGAATTCAACACCGCGAACTGAACAGTCAGTGTTACCAATAGTGATAACAGGGATATTCATTTTGCGAGCTTCAAGAAGGGCGATTGATTCTTTCTTTGGGTCAACGATAACAATAGCTTCTGGCATTTTTTTGAGACCAACAACACCACTAAAGTAACGATCCAAGCGAGTCATTTCACGAGTAAGAAGGAGCTGTTCTTTCTTAGTGTATTTTTCAAATTCACCCGTAGTACGGTCTTCGCGCATTTTTTCGAGTTTGTCGATGCGAACTTTCATTTGAGTAAAGTTTGTAAGCATTCCACCGATCCAACGTTCTGTAACGAATGGTTGTTTCAATAGTGATGCAGTTGAAGTGATACTTGAACGTGATTCTGGTTTAACACCAACAAAGAGGATGTTCTTGCCAGTAGCACCAAGAGTAGCGAGGAATGCACCTGCTGCTTCGAGTTGTGCGATTGTTTTTTCTGCGTCGATAATATCAACACCGTTTTTATTACCGTAGATAAAGTTCGATACGGTAGGGTGGCGACGAGTACGAGAGTACCCGTAGTGCACGCCGTGCTCCATAAGAGTAGTAGGTTCTATTTTTTTCATATTGCGATCTGTAACAGAGTATCGATGGATACCCTTATAAACTGTATAATTTCGTCTGTAAAAGACCCGAGAACAATAACATTTATAAGGCTTTTTGGCAAATTGTAGCGGTATGTTGGTTGTAACTGAAAGTTTAGTACAGACTTATAGTAAAAACTTTTAATTATTGCCTTTTTGTGCGAATATAAGGCTATATGCGCCAATCCCAATTGTTTACAAAAACCAAGAAAGAAAATCCTGCAGATGAAGTATCAAAGAACGCACAGTTGCTTTTACGAGCAGGTTTCGTTCACAAGGAGATGGCCGGTGTTTACTCATATCTTCCTTTTGGAGTTCGAGTACTCAATAAAATCCAAACTATTGTTCGCGAAGAAATGAATGGTGTTGGTGGGCAAGAAATCACTATGGCAACACTTCATCCGAGTGAGCCATGGAAGCAAACTGGTGCATGGGACAATGTAGACGTTTTGTTCAAGATTCAAAGTCGTACAGAAAAAGAATATGCACTTGGTCAGAGTGAAGAAGAAATTGTTACTCCTATTGTTCAGGAATATGTACAGTCATACAAAGATCTTCCTGTTGCCGTTTATCAAATCGGACAAAAATATCGTGATGAGCTTCGTGCGAAGTCAGGTATTATGCGTGGTCGTGAATTCTTGATGAAGGATATGTACAGTTTCCATGATTCACAAGAAGACTTTGATCGTTTCTATCAAGTTGCAAAAGAAGCATATCTTCGTGTGTACACTCGTGC
>JAIEON010000100.1 GCA_019750345.1 Patescibacteria group bacterium | reverse complement strand
ACATTGGTAAACGGTATCGCCGTCAGGATGAGATCGGTACCCCATACTGTATCGTCATCGACTTTGATTCACTTGGTGAAAACCTTGAACTTCTCGATACGGTGACTATTCGTGATAGAGATACAGGAACACAACAGCGTATCACAATCAGTGAACTCGAAACATTCTTGCAATCAAAGCTTGATGCATAACATAAAAGATCCAATCGTTATACGATTGGATCTTGTTTTATTTCAGGATGTTCCTTGATAATTTTTTTAGTGCTTCTACCTTCTTTTACGAAAATACATACGACGATAAGTAGTGCCAGTACGGGTAACGTTAATGCTTCCATGATGCTGTTGTTTGTTTCCTTCACCATAGCACTTTGGGTCTTTTGTTGGCAATAGTTGTGTATTTGAGTGTTTAAGGGTTTAATGAGTCAATGAAGATTATTGAACACACACTTTCAAATGGGCTCCGCGTTCTGCTTGTTCCTCAGCGTGATGCGGTAACAGTAACTATGTTGACGCTTATTGCTACAGGTTCAAACAAAGAAACCAAGGCACAAAACGGCCTATCGCACTTCCTTGAACATGTGTGTTTCAAGGCTACTCCAAGCAGACCCAGCGCCAAACTTATCAATGAACAGTTCGAAGAAATAGGAGCGATCACCAACGCATTCACTTCAGACGAATACACTGGGTATTATGCCAAGAGCCATCCTCGACATATTTCGACGATTATCGAGATCGTAGGAGACATTGTTATGAATGCCTCTCTTCCTGTAGAAGAGCTTGAAAAAGAAAAAGGAGTGATCGTTGAAGAAATCAATATGTACGAAGATATGCCGCAAGCCAAAGTTATGGAAGCACTTTCAGAATTGCTCTATGGAGATACACCAGCAGGTCGCGGAGTAATCGGTACCAAGGAGTCTGTGCGGTCATTTACCAGAGATGATGTGTCTGAATATAAAAAAGAATATTACACCGCACAGAATACTGTGGTGGTGGTGGTTGGAGCATTTGATGAAGATCAGGTACGCACAACTATCGAAACAATTTTTGGTACCTTTATTGAAGGGTATAAAACCGACAACGCTCAAGTACAAAGCGATGCAACAACCGCTCGACTTGCGAGTATTATTAAGCCGATTGATCAAACACATATTGCAATAGGATTTCCTTCTGTTGCACTTGGTCATCCGGATGGTGCAGCGTTGTCACTCTTGGCGACTATTTTGGGGGGAGGGATGAGTTCACGGCTCTTTCATCATCTTCGCGAAGAACTTGGCGTTGCGTATTATGTGCGTGCAGAACAAGACGCGCATAGTACCAATGGAGAGTTTGTGATCACTGCTGGAGTAGACACTGCTCGATTGAAAGAAGTAGTAGACGCTATCGTACACATCTTACAAGATTCAAAGACAGTAGTAGTATCAGAAAAAGAACTTTCCAAAGCTCGAGAATACTCGATAGGGATGCTCGGTATGGGGCTCGAGGCGACTGATATGGTGGCAGGGTATATCGCAACTCAAGCATTGCTGACTGGTACTATCAAGACACCTGAGATAATCGCACGAGAATATATGGCTGTAACTCCACAAGATATTGTGCGTGTTGCTCACTCTGTCTTTGATCCAGAGAGTGTACGTCTTGCGGTGGTTGGGCCATATCCGGCGCCTACTGGACTGATAGATAGCTTTGTAGCACTCTAGGGTCCTGTACCCGGTAGTGTCAAAATGGTACGATAGTCATATGCAAGATATCCGAACAATCCGTATTACTACTGACTCAATGCTTCGAGGACTCTTATTACTAGCTGCTGCTGGGGGAGTCTACCTCCTTCGAGAGACATTACTCTTGGTGGTTGTTTCTATTGTTATCGCTTCATTTGTAGAAGCTGGGGTAAAAATGTTTGCGCAGTATCGTATTACACGAACACTTGCTGTGCCAATCATCTTTGCTACAGTTATTATTTTTATCTCTGCTATTTTTTACACGTTTGTTCCGATAGTATTCCGCGAACTCTCCGGAATGATCGGATTGCTTATTGGCTATATCCCTGATTCATCCACACTCAATAGTCAGGCTATTGATGGTGCGACTCAGTTTGTAAATAATCTTACAGAAAAATCTTCTCTCAATGATTTTTTGGTTACGATCAAGAACTCTAGTGCAATGCTTTCTCAGGGAGCAACTTCTGTTATTGGAGCAACCTTTGGTGGTATCTTGAACACCATCTTGATTGTGGTTATGTCATTTTACCTTTCGATTCAAGAAAAGGGGATAGATAACTTCCTCCGTATTCTTACTCCCAAAAAACATGAAGCATACGTGATCGATCTTTGGGGTCGCGCTCAACGCAAAATTGGTATTTGGTTCAAAGGGCAGTTGTTACTCGGGCTCGCAGTAGGGGCGGTCACTATTGTCGTACTAGCGTTGATGGGTGTGCAGTATGCATTTATTATCGGCCTCGTGAGTGGTATTGCAGAGCTGGTACCATTTGGTTGTTTCTTTGCAGCTATTCCTGCCATACTCTTTGCGGTAATCGATGGAGGAGTTGTCTTGGGGATAAAGGTCATGATCTTCTTCGTAGTGATCCAACAAATAGAAAGCTATGTACTTGCTCCTGTTGTTGCTCGACGTATGGTAGGAATCCCTCCACTTGTTGTCTTGCTCGCCTTTATTATGGGTATTACTATTGCAGGGTTCTGGGGAGCTATTATCGCTATTCCTGTCGCTGTATTTGTTCTTGAATACTTGAGTGATGTTGAAAAAGAAAAATTGACTCCTATCCTGATTAATTCTGAAAACTAATTTACATTTATGAAAACTCCGTTCTATATCACTACCACGCTTCCATACGTGAATGCTCCACTTCACATGGGACACGCACTCGAATTCATTCGTGCTGACACAATCGCTCGATACAAAACCTTGCTAGGCTTTGACGTCTTTTTTAATACTGGTACTGATGAACATGGTCAAAAGATACACAACACCGCAACAGCACTAGGAAAAACTCCTCAAGCTTTCGTTGATGAAGGGTTCTCTATCGTTAAAGAACAAATCAAATCGTTTGGTGTTACTGACGCAGTACATTATGTCCGTACTACAGATGAGCAGCATTGTGCTGCTGCACAGGAGTTTTGGAATCGTGTTCAAAGTAATGGCTATATTTACAAGAAAAATTATGAAGCCAAATATTGTGTCGGATGTGAATCAGAAAAAACAGATTCAGAACTCGTAGAGGGGAAGTGTATTGATCACCCTTATCTAGAAATAGAAATCATCAATGAAGAAAATTACTTCTTCCAGTTTTCTGCATTTCAAGAAAAACTACTCGCGTTCTATGAGCAAAACCCAAATTTTATTGTACCCGCACTTCGTTTCAATGAAATGAAATCTTTTGTAGAAGGAGGGTTGCATGATTTCTCGATCTCTCGCATCAAAGAAAAAATGTCTTGGGGAGTACCAGTACCCGGGGACGACGCACAGGTTATGTATGTGTGGTTTGATGCACTGGTGAACTATATCTCTACACTGGGCTGGCCCAACGATGATGTCTCATTTGAGAAATATTGGATGAACGGTACACCGACACAATATTGTGGTAAGGACAACACTCGTTTCCAAGGGGTAATGTGGCAAGCCATGTTGATGGCAGCAGATATACCGAACTCACACAAAATCGTTGTTAACGGACATATTACAGGTGCCGGAGGGGTGAAGATGTCCAAGTCTCTCGGTAATGTGGTAGATCCACTCGTTATTTCATACAAATTTAGCCCTGACGTATTACGGTTTTTCTTGCTCAGAGAGGTTACTTCATTTGAAGATAGTCCGTTTACTAACGAACGTTTCTTAGAAAGTTATCAGGCTAACCTTGCCAATGGCTTAGGGAACTTGGTATCTCGTATTATGAAAATGGTGGTTAGTTATGAAGTCGACTATGTATTACCAGCTGAAGATGAC
>JAIEON010000102.1 GCA_019750345.1 Patescibacteria group bacterium | reverse complement strand
TTGATCATTTTGATTGCGCGTTCTTTTTGTTCAGGGTTCGTGATGAAGTGTTTGGCTGGGAAAATAAATACACTTGTTTCTTCAGCGAGAATACGTGCAGACACAGGATCAATTTTCAAAATAGACGCAACAGTCGAACCAGAGAACTCAATCATATATTGATACGTTTGTGATATCGGCATGACCTCGATCTTATTACCGAGCGCACGAAACATACCAGGAGACAAGTCCGCAGGAGTTCTCTCAAAGTGAATAGCGATCAAGCGCTGCATCGCATCAGTACGAGAAAGCGTCATACCGACTTCTATTTTGAAGTTTTCTTTTTCATATTCTATTGGAGAACCCAAACCATAAATACACGAAACAGATGCGACAATAATCACATCATTACGCGTGAGTAGTGCCTGAGTGGTCGCATGTCGAAGACGGTCAATCTCTTTGTTGATCTGTGCATCTTTTTCAATAAAGGTATCAGTCACGGGCATGTACGCCTCTGGCTGGTAGTAGTCATAGTAAGACACGAAGTAATGCACTGCATTGTTCGGGAAGAATTCTTCGAACTCACTGGCAAGTTGAGCAGCGAGAGTTTTGTTGTGTGCGATGACCAGTGTAGGCTTTTGGATTTCTTGGATCACGTTTGCCATGGTGAACGTTTTGCCTGTACCAGTCGCACCTAAAAGGGTTTGTTTTTTAAACCCTTTTTTAATTCCTTGGAGGAGCCCCTTGATAGCTTCTGGCTGATCACCCCCCGGAGTATATTCACTTTGTAAATCAAACTTCCCTTCTCTCATCAATGAAATCCTACCACAAAAAAGTACCTACTGTCCCGCTTCAGTTTTTGGAGGAATATTGGTCACACCCATAGCATAACTATAGTCATCGTATGCATAGGCGTTTTCGTAGGCAGTGTCAGTAATCTTGTACGCAGCAAATGACGCAACAATTACAAAAATCAGAAAGTATATTAGTGACGTTCGGACTGACATCATATTGTATAAAAGTATATCACTAGCAAAAACTATTTGTAATAGCGCGCAATGAAAGACTGTTTATAACTTTGAAATGTTTCATCGAACAAACTTGCTCTGATTGACTCCATGAGGCGTAAAATAAAATGTAGATTATGTATTGAAGCAAGTGTCCCCGCAGCAGATTCGTTGGCTCTAAACAAATGCGCAATATATGCTCGGGTATGATGTGTGCAGGTATAGCACGTACATCCTTGCACAAGGGGCGTGAAGTCTGTAGTAAAAGATTTGTTTTTTAAATTGATGCGCCCATCAGGAGTATGCACCGTACCGTGTCGCCCCATACGAGTTGGTGCAATACAGTCAAACAAATCACATCCGGCTTCTACCGCATTAAAGAGATCCATAGGTTCACCAATACCGAGCAAGTGTCGAGGTTTATCTTCAGGAAGAATTGCATTCACCCATCCTACAGCAGTACCAATATCGTCTTTGGTAAATGATCCACCAATACCGTAACCATCAAATGGTAATGCGCCGAGAGTTCGAGCAGCGTGTTCACGAAGATCTTGATGTCGACCTCCTTGAATCACTCCAAAAAGTGACTGCTTCTTTTCGGTATCGAGTGACTCATGATGATTCAAACTTCGAACCGCCCAGTCATAGGTTCGGTCGAGCGACTTCTTTTGATACTCATACGGCGCAGTTGGTGAAGTACATTCATCAAAGGCAAATATCATGTCCGCCGCAAGCTTCCATTGGATTTCCATACTACTCTCTGGAGTGAATAAATGTTTACTCCCATCAATATGAGACTTGAATTCAACTCCTTCGTCCGTTACTTTTGCGAGCTGGCCTTTCACAGGAGATACATCTTCAAGCACTGCGTCAGTGTTACGGGTAACCTTACTGACATTACTTCCAAATGCGGCACCAAGTGAGAACGCTTGAAATCCTCCTGAGTCAGTCATAGTCGGACCGTGCCAATCCATAAACGGACCAAAGCCTCCTGCCTGAGCAACAATATCCGGACCTGGTTGTAAGTAGAGGTGATAGGTATTAGCGAGTACTACTTGTGCATTGAGACTTCGTACCTGCTCTGCTGTCATAGCCTTTACTGCAGCCTTGGTCCCCACAGTCACAAAAGCTGGCGTCTCTATAGAGCCATTGAGTGTTTCAATCACACCAGCACGCGCGAGTGTTCCTTCTAACTTTTTTTGTATCGTAAACTTAAGCATAATAAATTATCGAACTACTACCCATTTAAGTGCTGTAAGATTTACGGGAACTTTTGCAAGTAGTCGCTGAAATGGATCGCGTGGATCAGTCATAATTTTTTCAACTTGTGCGAGTACTGCGGGATAGACAGATTGTAGTGCAATAGTTGAACCGATTTCAAAGTGAACATCACGAGGCATTCGTACTTCATATTCCCCTGCTCCGCGACCAATCAACGTTACTGCGACATCACTATCTACTGCTGTACCACTGGTCTCATTTCCTGCTGCACTAAATAGTCTCACCACAGCAGAATGTTCAACTACACTTGCCACAGTACCGAGTGCTACAGCATCAAATGCATAGACCTGTTGACCCTCACGAATACCTTCTACACTACCTGCATCAATCACAAACGTATCATAAAAACTTCTATTCGGGACAGTTAGGACATGAGCCAGCGTTCCCCGAGAATGAGGATCGCGATTGAGCTCTGTTTTCAGTGAACTATTTTCATTTTCCAAAAGTGACACAGCTGTAAGGCGTGCATTGTACGAATCCAGTGTTCCTTGTAGTTCATTTACTTTTGCAGAGAGCGCCCGACGAGAAAGTGTTGCAGTATCTACTACTGATGGATATAACGGAATAATTACTTCAGCGTGAGTTTTAACAAGTGCGCGAATACCAAACACAAGAATCGTAACACCTACAACAATACCTGCGAGGCGCAGGAGTATTGATTGTGGTGAAGTTTTGTTTCGTTTTGATGAAGTGTTAAATGGTGACATGATCGCTCAAGGTAATAAGTACTCCAGTATATTCTTCGAAGTCATCAAGGATTATACCAGTTCCACGAGCAACTGCTGACAGTGGATCTTCTGCAATGTGCACAGGTAACTTGAGCTCAGTACGAAGTAGTCCGGCGAGACCACGAAGTAATGCACCGCCGCCGGTGAGGACGACACCATTACCGATAATATCAGCAACCATTTCTGGTGGCGCTGTTTCGAGTACTTCTTGAATCCCGGCTACAAGGAGTGTGACAGAACGCGCCAGCGCTTCACGTATGTCTCCATCAGTAATCATGAGAGCCTTCGGAAGACCAGTGACCAAGTCACGACCTCGGACCTCTATTTCCATATAGTCTGTTTCTGTTGCACTACCGAGCGCGAGCTTTACTCCTTCTGCAGTAGGCTCACCCACGAGTAGTTTGAATTCGTCACGCATGTACTCAACCACGCGAGTATTGAAATGATCCCCTGCCACACGAAGGTTGAGCGCCCGCACAATACCACCAAGCGCGATCAATGCAATATCTGTAGTACCACCACCAATATCGACAATAAATGTTGCATTCGGTGAAAGCACTGGTAGTCTCACTCCAATAGCCGCAGCCATCGCTTCTTCTACGAGATACACTTCGCGAGCACCTGCATCGATTGCTGCGTCATAGACGGCACGCATCTCGACGTTCGTAATACCACTCGGTACTCCGATCACTACACGAGGCCGGAAGAATTTGTTCGAAAGTTTTTCTGCTTTACGAATAAAGTATGCAAGCATTTCTTCTGTCATTTCAAAGTCTGAAACCACCCCTTCTGAAAGTGGTCGTACGATTTGGATATGTGCCGGAGTCTTACCCCACATCTCTTTAGCTTCGCGACCGACTGCAACAA
>JAIEON010000004.1 GCA_019750345.1 Patescibacteria group bacterium | reverse complement strand
TCTTTGGACCGGAAGGAAAAAAGAATCGTAACAGTCTCAAAGGTTGGATGATCAAAATGAAAGGCGAAATCATCGAAAAGATGGAAGGGGCTGAAGATCTTACAGAAGAACTGTACAACAAGATCGTTGATACTGTTTCAGCAAAATATGTGAAAGCAGGTAAGATTGGTGAAATGGAACTTCGTATGTTCTCAGATATGTTGAAAAGTCAATGGAAGGGTATTACAAAAGCCCATGCAAAAAGCTCTGGAACAAAAACTGCTGCAAAAAAAGCAGCTCCCGCAAAAAAGGTTGCCAAAAAGGCAGCGAAGAAAGCTTCAAAATAATTACAATTGATTCTTTCTTTGAAATAAAACAAAAAGCCACAGTTACAAGGCCTGTGGCTTTTTGTTTTATTATAGATTTTCACCATAGTCGTATGGAGTGTTACGGAGTATACTAGTACTATGAATACTCAATCAGCGATAAAGAAAATACTAGTGTTACTAGGACTCATAATTGTAGCTATTGTGCTCTGGGGGATTATGCCAAAAGATCCTGTAATTACTCCTGTAGAAACGATACCAGAATCTTCTCCTGAATCTATGGGTTCAAATTATACTAATAAAGAATATGGTATTAGTTTGCAGTATGGGTCAGTATTTGAAACTAATACTGCTAATGAGACCTATGTATCATGGGGGCAAGCTGCACCAGTGGTCGCGAAACCATTGTTTAGCATTCGTATACCAAAAAGTTTTCAACCACAAACTAATTTTTCTGAAGCAACAGTTACTTTATACAGAATAGAAAATTCTACTGATGTTTGTCTGACTGCAGAGGGTGGTGAGACTGCTAGTGGTACTCAAAATGGATGGGCGGTGTTTACGGCTGGAGATGCTGGAGCGGGGAATTATTATGAATCTACCAACTATCGTATGGTAAAAAATAATTCATGTATCATGCTACAAAGTTTGATTCACTCGACTTCACTAGGAGCGTACGACCCCAGTCAAGGTATTACAGAGTTTGATAAAGAAGCAGTAAAAACAAAACTCGCAGAAGTTATTGCAACAGTAGAAATCTAAAAAGGTTGCAATATGAGTGCTATTATAGCTACAATGAATATATTAGTAGTAAATAATTAGATAACGACTATGCTTACAACGATTGCAATCCTACTCCTTATACTTTGGTTCCTTGGCTTTATCGGTATTTATGCTATCGGTAATTTCATCCACATTCTTCTGGTGGTTGCAGTAGTGATGATTCTTATTCGAATCATTCGTGGCGAAAATCCGTTTTAATAAACAGAACAAAAATACCTCCATATCGGAGGTATTTTTGTTTACCTCGCTACGACGTCGGGTTATACTGTTTACATGAAAAATAACACTGTGAATTTCTATAACAAAGGGTTTACCCTGATAGAACTTCTTGTGGTAATCGCTATTATCGGTATTCTCGCTTCAGTTATTTTGGCAAGTCTTACTAGTGCTCGGAGTAAGGCACGGGATGCAAGACGTAAGAGTGATCTTTCTCAAATGGTTCGAGCAAATGAGTTATACCGTAATGATAATTCTAATTATCCAGCCACTGCAGGATGGTTTCATAATGCTGGACATGGCGGACTTGATGCTGCCCTAGTACCTGGATATATTTCAAAAATTTCTGATGATCCTATTATATCTGGAAGTCAAAACTATATGTACTATCGAAAAGATTATGCTACCTGTAGTCCAACATTAGGTATCGATAAGTATAGTTACTACGCAAAATTAGAAAATCCTTCAACAGCTGATCTAGCGACAGTATCTGACTCTTACGATACTTGTATAAAAGGACTCTACGGTATGAACTATCGAGTAGGAAATTAGGTATGAACGTGAAAGAAAAAGCTTTTATAGAAATCGTACAGAGCTATTATAAAAAAGAAGGGCGGCATAATTTATCCTGGAGAAAAACCAAAGACCCCTATAAGATTATTGTGTCTGAGGTCATGCTTCAACAAACCCAGGTTGCCCGTGTGCAAGAAAAATACAAAGAATTTCTCGCATTATTTCCTACAGTAGTAAGTCTTGGAGATGCAACACTCGTTGAAGTCTTAAAAGTGTGGACAGGGCTCGGATATAATCGACGAGCAAAGTTTTTAAAATCTATGGCGGAAACTATCACTACAGAGTACAAGGGTAAATTCCCTCAGACTGTAGAGGAATTAGAAAAACTTCCTGGTGTGGGGCACTACACCGCGCGAGCTATAGCAACGTTTGCATACAACCAGCCACAGGTATTTATCGAAACAAATATTCGTACGGTGTACATGTACCACTTTTTTCCTGAATCAGAAGAACTTGTTGATGATAAAGTACTGTTACCAATTATTGAAGCGACGCTTGATACAGAAAATCCCCGTGTCTGGTATTGGGCACTGATGGACTACGGTTCTTATCTGAAAAGTCAGGGAATAAAAATTCATCGACGGAGCACACAATACGTAAAACAAAAACCATTGAAGGGGAGTATCAGAGAAGTTCGCGGAGCAATCATTAAAGTTCTCGCCCAAGGACCACAGACAGTAATCTCTCTACAAAAGAAACTCGATTTTGATGTTATCCGCTACGAAACAGCCATTACTCAATTGATAACAGAAAATTTTATCGAAAAGGAAAAAACATTTTTTAAAATCAAAGATTCAAAATAACCTATACTCATTTTTAGCAGGTGCAGAAAGTGAGTATAGGTTTTGAGATAAGAGAGATTTTAATTACAATACTGCTATGAAAACAACACGACGTTTTAGAGGGCTTAAATTCTTCTTAAAAGTATTTCTGATAAGTCTTTTTTCGGGGATAGTTATTCTAGGGTTGGTTGTAGGTGCTGTATGGCTCATGCGTGCTCGTATTGTGGCCTATATTGCTTCCTACGCACCGCAATCTACATTAGTAGACATTCCGGAGACCCCTGTTGTACCGATCGCTGGAGGGGAAGTAGTGACTGAAGTTGTAGTGACACCGCCTCAAGATGTTACAACAGTTGAAGTCCCGCTTTCTGTGACTGAGGTCGTCGCCAAAACAAATGCTAGTGTGGTTTCGGTCACTCTTAGTAAGGGCGGAGTTTCTGTTGGTAAAGGAACCGGATTCTTTGTTTCTAAAGATGGATTGATTGTCACCAATCGTCACGTAGTAAATACTGATGGTGCAACAATTACAGTAACTACTACTGATGGTAAAGAGCGTAGTGCAACTCTTGTTGCTACTGATCCTGTGCTCGATATTGCGATTCTTCGTGTTCAAGGAAATACATTTGTGCCATTAGTCTTAGGCGACTCGTCCGCACTGTCTTCGGGGCAAAGTGTCGTAGCTATCGGATATGCTCTGGGAACATTTCAGAACTCTGTTTCTGCGGGGGTGATTTCAGGACTATCTCGAAGTATTATTGCTAGTGGAAGTAATGGAGAGTCAGAATATCTCGACCAAGTGATTCAGACTGATGCTGCTATCAATAGAGGAAACTCTGGTGGGCCACTGTTGAATCTTAAGGGTGAGGTTATAGGAGTGAATGTGGCGACTGCGACTACTTCGCAAAGTATAGGATTTGCATTACCTATTAATGATGTAAAACAAGCAGTGACTTCAGTGCAAAAAACCGGAAGAATTATTCGACCGTATATTGGTGTACGGTACACACAAATTACAACAGAGGTCGCACAAAGTAAGAGTTTGCCTGTGACCTATGGTGTTCTTGTCGGTTCTGGAAAAAATGCTGAAGATGTTGCTGTACTTCCTGGTTCTCCTGCTGAACGCGCAGGAATTGTGTCGGGAGACATTCTTTTGAC
>JAIEON010000049.1 GCA_019750345.1 Patescibacteria group bacterium | reverse complement strand
GGTGTTGTTGGTGTCATTTCAATACTAGTTACCACATCCATTCCTTCAACAACTTTTCCAAATACAGTGTGTTTCGTATCGAGGAAGTTATTGTCGTTGCAGTTG
Organism: Patescibacteria group bacterium; assembly: GCA_019750345.1. Lineage (GTDB taxonomy): Bacteria > Patescibacteriota > Minisyncoccia > Phycocordibacterales > UBA9973 > UBA4124. Next base: position 3,665 of record JAIEON010000049.1, on the reverse strand, counting down.
ATGAAGAATTGACTACCATTAGTGTTTGGACCTGAGTTTGCCATTGAGATAGTGCCTTCGGCATTGTTGTTTGAAGGAGTAATCTCATCTTCAAAACTGTAGCCTGGACCTCCTGTTCCCCACATCGCCATTTGTGAATCGTCTTTTGTGAGTGGATCGCCACACTGGATCATGAATCCTTTGATGACACGATGGAATTTAACCCTAGTATAAAAGCCTTCGCCTGCAAGTTTTGCAAAGTTTGCTGTGGTCTTTGGTGTCTCTGGATTGAGTTCAATAACAATAGCCCCTTTTGTTGTCTGTAATGTTGCTTTCATAGAGTTTAGTATACACGAGTCTCTTGTCTTGAAATAAGTTGACAAAAATTGAATGTATGATATCTTGTATTTGAGAGCGTTAATTTAGTCCCGTCGGAACAACAGTGTTGTCCGGCGGTTTTTTATTTTTTACTCGTAAATAATTTCTTCCAAAATAGTGGATGGTCTATGACAAGTTCAGTGAGTATGGCAAATGGAATAACCACTAGCAATGCAATCAGTACCGTAGTCCATGTAATAGGTTCGTCAGAGGTTAGTTTGATTGTGATTATATTTTCTGTGAGGTCGATTACTAATCCCGCAATAATAAACTCTAATACGCGAAACTTATTAAGATATTTCATATAGGTACAGTATACAGCACTTATGCGTTAGTTCCTGCGATATAGCCACTAGTCCAACACATCTGTAGTGAGTATCCACCCGAAGGTCGTGGGATATGAAGCAAGTCTCCTGTCACATACATATTGTCCACAACTTTTGATTTGAATGTTTTCATATCGATTTCTGTGAGCACTACCCCACCATCTGCTACCACTGCTCGGTCGTACCCCATCAGTCCAGTGATTGTCATCGGGAGCGCTTTGAGTAAGTTCAACAGAGCTTTGCGATCTTCTTTGGTCACACTGTGAACTTTGGTTTCTGGAGTAAGTGTTGGAAGTAATGAAAACACCGCAGTGTCCATGCCATGAGGCACAATTGCGTCAAAAACATTTTTAACATCTTTGTTTTTGTTTTCTTCGAAGACTGAGAGAATTTTCTTTTCGAGTGCAGGATGATCGGTGTCAGGATAGCAGTCGATCGTCGCAGTAACGAGTCCTTCATGAAGCAAATCTCCAACTTTGGTTGCAGTATTTAAAATAAGTGGACCAGAAAGTCCAAAGTGTGTGAAGAGAAGTTTCCCTGTTTTTGTAAGAGATTTTTTTCCATCAACGAAAAAAGTAATTTTCATAAATGATAGTGCTGTACCAGCAAGACTATGTACCCATGATTCTTTCACTGCCAGTGGCACAATACTTGGTGTTGGTGCAGCTACTGTGTGACCAATCGTTTCGAGCCAGTTAAATCCGTCGCCTGTAGAGCCGGTTTCTGGGTGTGACATACCGCCTGTGGCGATGATGTATGAATCCGCAGTATAGGTTCCACTATCTGTGACGATACCGTCTATATGCCCCTTTGAAGCATCAATACGACTAACTCGTTCGTCGGTAAGTATTGTCACGTTACCCGCCTTTACATAACGCTCTAGCGCCTTGTAGACGTCGATAGCTTTTTCAGTACTAGGAAATGCACGCTTGCGTGCTTGAGTGACGATCTCAATACCGATTTCTTGAAAAAAAGAAATAGTCTGAGGTACACCAAACAGTGCGAATGGTGAATACAAAAACTGCTCGGCTTTGCCATAGTTTTTCATAAAGACGCGAATGTCTTCTTCAGTGTTCGTGATATTACATCGACCACCACCGGTGATCTTGAGTTTTTCACCGAGCTTTTTATTTTTCTCGATGATCGCGACACGTTTACCTAAAGACGCTGCACGCCCTGCAGCCATCATGCCACTTGCTCCTCCACCGACTACTACTACATCATAGTGATTCATAAGACATGTAGTATAAAGGATTTATTTGACAAAATCAAGTTATATGGTGATTTTTATTTATCTAAATCCAAGATCTCATCAATACGAATTTGTGAGACGAATTCTGGTACGTGGGATACAAGGATCATTGCTCCTGCATACATACTCAGCGCCTTTGCGATAACTGGAAGGTGTCGGAAGTTGATGTGGTTGGTTGGTTCGTCGAGAATAAGGAGTCCTGGTTCGAGGAGTACGAGCGTTGCAAATGCCACCATTCCCTTTTGTCCTTCAGAGAGAGCACCAATTTTTGTATTGATGATGTCTGAAGTAATCAAGAAGTTCGCAGCTACACTACGAATACGGTCTTCTGCAGGACGGTTACCACTTTCTGCCATAGCTTTTTTGAGAGCTTCATAACAGGTGTCATTGAAGTCGAGTGTTGAGAAGTCTTGTCGGTAATACCCAACACGCACTCCTTGTCCAATCTTCGCACCCTTTGCAGTACCACGAGCCATAGATTCTAGGAGTGTACTTTTCCCTATTCCATTTGGTCCCCGCAAGAGAAGGTGTTGGTTCTTACGAAGAATCATGTTCGCAGTTCGTTCGGTAATTTTGTGATTCTTCATTACAGTGAATGATTCAATTGTGATAATACTTCCCACAGTGTCGCTTTGTACGGGGATTGCAAATTGTCGGATAGTTTTATCTTCCTTACGCACGTCCACAATATCTTCTTCAAGTTCTTCGGCTTTTTCACGCATTTTTTTCGCTACCAAACGCATTTGTCCTCCCTTAAAAGCAAACTGGTTAGCCTTAGCTTTCTTAGCAAGAATCTCTTTCTGAAGTTGAGCGTTCTTCATATTTTCTTTTTCAATACGTATAGTGATGTCTTTGAGTACATCGTTGTAGTTACCGACGTATTGTTCGATCTTTTTTGTATAGATATCCAAATACAGCACCCCTTCAGTAAAGGCATTCAAGAATTCTGCATCGTGAGAAATAACCAATACAGTTTTTTTGTACTCTACGAGGAATTTTGTGAGGTGATCGATTCCGGCATGGTCGAGGTTGTTGGTCGGCTCGTCGAGCAAAAGAATATCAGGATCTTGGATAAGAGCAGACGCGAGTAAAAGGCGGGCTTGTTGTCCACCAGAGAATGAATCAATAGTTCTTTCATAGATATCTTTGTGACCAGTGAGGTTCACCACCTCGAGTACTGCATCGATACGAGGATCGATGTCATAGACTTTCTCTTTAAAGAATTGTAAGAAGAAGTCACGAACTGTGAGCTTCATTTCTTCACGCGGGATTACTTGGCGAGCGATCGCAATACTGGTTCCTTTATCTACCATCATGCGCCCTTCTTCTGGAGTGTATTCTCCTGTAATAAGCTTGAAGATAGTACTCTTCCCTGCGCCATTTTGCCCCATCAGCGTGATCTTTGCCCCACGACGAACAGAAAGGTTCACTTCCTCCAAAATATGCTTTATTTCGCTGTATTGAAACGATAGGTTTTCGAATCGGATTATAGTATCTCCTTTTGACATCGTTACACTATAACGTATTTTTCAAAAATTGCGACATTTTGCTCTTTTTCGTCAAGAGAACAACCTTTGCAAATAAAAAAGACCGTCTATGAAAGATCGGTCTTAAGTACTGTTGGTTTAGCGAATTTACGTATTGATCCATATGAATTCATCTTGATAGACAAGAGCTTCGCGGTCCGCATATCCTTTAATGATGGTGAATATTTTTCCCGGAGGAACATC
>JAIEON010000101.1 GCA_019750345.1 Patescibacteria group bacterium | reverse complement strand
GGGGAGGCAATGGTCGCAAACAGAGTTAAAGGAGTTCGTGCTGCTGTCTACTACGGTGGCTCAGTTGAGATAGTCGCCCTGTCACGCGAACACAACGATGCTAACATTCTCTCCATTGGTGCTCGATTCGTTACGATACCAGAAACAAAAAAGATCCTTGATCTCTGGCTCGCAACACCGTTCTCAGAAGATCCTAAACATATCCGCAGAATTAATAAATTTAACTAAATCCTATGAAAATAATCCCCGCAATTTTACCCCAGTCATACCGAGGCATCACGCTTGGTGTAGAAAAAGTGCACGATGTGCTTGATACTGTGCAGATAGATTTTGTTGATGGACATGTCGCTCATACTCGTACCTGGCTGTTCAATAACAAAGACAGTGAGCACTTCAGTGCGATAGAGCGCGAAGATGAAGGGATGCCGTATTGGGATACGATGAATTATGAGTTTGATCTCATGGTTAAGAATCCTCTAGAAAAAATGGATATGTTTATCGCGATGGGTCCATCAAAAGTGATATTCCATATTGGAACATTCGAACAAGGAGTAATGCTTGCGTATCTTGAGCAACTTCCACAGATCGTGCGAGAGACTATTGCGATAGGTATGGCAATTAATTTAGACACAGACCCTAGTGCGGTCGCACCATATCTTGAATACATTGATACGATTCAATGCATGGGTATTCGTGATATTGGATACCAAGGACGACCGTTTGATGAAGTAGTACTAGAGCAAATCAAAAAAACTCGTGAACTCTATCCAGAAATAACTATCAGTGTAGATGGAGGGGTGACATTGGAAAACGCACAAGCACTTCGCGATGCTGGTGCAGACAGTCTCGTAGTAGGGTCGGCGATATTCAGAAGTCCTGAGCCCTACGCTACAATAAAAGAATTCCAGTCTATTTAATTAAATTCTATTATGGCTATCAAAAAAGATTACAGTATTAGAGAGCTCGAACTCAAAGCGAACGACATTCGTGAAAGTATTATTTCGATGTTGCTCGAAGCGGGAAGTGGTCACACAGCAGGACCGCTCGGTATGGCAGACGTGTTTACTGCACTTTATTTTGAATTACTTCGACACGATCCACAAAATCCAGAATGGGAAGAACGCGACCGACTTATACTATCGAACGGACACATCTGTCCGGTGCTCTATGCGACCATGGCACATGCCGGGTATTTCTCAGTAGACGAACTCAAAACACTTCGCAAGTTCGGTTCTCGATTACAAGGTCATCCGCACCGAGAATTTTTGCCGTACCTAGAAAACTCTAGTGGTCCACTAGGAAGCGGACTTTCACAAGCTGTAGGTATGGCGATTGCAGACCGCATGGATCTTGGTGTAGCGAGCCCTCGTTCTTTTTATTGCTTACTCGGAGATGGTGAGCTCAACGAAGGAAACAACTGGGAAGCAATTATGCTCGCCGGTAAAGAAAAACTTTCTACACTGACTGCAATTGTTGATCGCAATAATATACAGATTGATGGCTATACCGAAGACGTGATGCCGCTCGATAGTTTGGCTGAAAAATGGGAAGCATTTAATTGGCACGTTCAAGAAATCGATGGGAACAATATTTCTGCAGTGATAGATGCCGTAAACAAAGCTAAGGCAGTGTTTGAACGACCTTCAGTGATCATTGCACATACTATTCCTGGTCGTGGCGTACGAGAATTCGAACGAAAATTCGAATGGCACGGCAAGACTCCCAACAAAGAAGAAGCTAATAGTGCGCTTGACCAACTTCGTACTCTCGGTGGTAAGATTAAGAGTGAGTCAAAATAGTATGTTTCAACATAGTATTAAAGTAATCGAAAGTATTGCTCTGGTACTGTTTTATATTTTTGTGAATTACTCTGTGTTGATGTTTGGTGTTGTAGTTACCACAGTTTCGTTTGTAGATACTGATTCTTACACGTTATTCATCGGAGGATTATTAGTATGTTTATTAATCTTTACTGCTTCAAGTTATGGATTATATAAGGTAATGAAAAAACTATGGAAATAATACCTGGACAAGTATGGAAGCACTATAAAGGGAATGATTACAAAATCATTATTCTAGGAAAGCATTCAGAGACAGCAGAAGATATGGTGGTGTATGAACAACTTCATAGTGGAAAAATTTATATTAGACCGATGAATTTATTTTTTAATACTGTAGAATGGGAAGGACAGCAGGTACCACGATTTGTAAAAGTAAGCGATAATTAATATATGTTGAATCCAGAATTAAAACTCAATACAAAAGTCTTCAACGATGATGTCGAACAAATTCCGATCCGTAAAGGATTTGGTGAAGGTTTAGCAAAAGCAGGAGAAACCAACAAAAACATTGTGGCACTTTCTGCTGACCTCACTGAAAGTACGCAGATGCATTTCTTCCGTGATAAATTCCCAGAACGATTTGTAGAGATTGGTGTTGCAGAACAAAATCTCGCTACTGTTGCAAGCGGTATGGCGGCTATGGGTAAGTATCCATTTTTTTCTTCGTATGCCATGTTTAGTCCTGGGCGTAACTGGGAACAGATTCGTACGACACTCGCGTATAACGATCGTGCAGCAGTAATCGTAGGGTCACATGCAGGGATTTCTGTTGGTCCTGATGGGGGGACACACCAAGCTATTGAAGACATCGCATTGATGCGAGTAATGCCTCATATGAGCGTACTGTCGCCCTGTGACGCTATTCAAGCGCGAAAGATGACTCTTGCTCTGTCTGAGAATCCTCGGCTCGCGTATCTCCGTTTAGCTCGTGAGAAAACTCCGATCATAACCACTGACGAGACTCCTTTTGAACTCGGGAAAGGGCAGATATTATATCGTCCAGATGGTATTGGGCATGTAGTAGTATTTGCTACAGGAGGACTTGTTGCTCATGCGCTTCGTGCAGCAAAAGATCTTGAAAAGAAAGGGGTGCGAGTGATCGTGGTCAATATTCATACGATCAAACCGCTTGATACAGATCTCGTCATCAAGCTCGCCACAGAAACCAAAGCCGTAGTGACTGTTGAAGAACATCAAATCGCTGGTGGACTTGGTGGTGCTATTGCTGAAACATTGGCGCAGAGTGTACCAACACCGATAGAATTTGTCGGAGTCAAAGATTTGTTCGGTCAGTCAGGTACACCAAATGAACTGATTGAATACTACGGCATGGGTCGTGATGCAATCGAAACGGCAATCATGAAAGTAATCGGAAGAAAATAAGTTATATGAAAATTTATAAGAATTCAAAAACTGGTTTTACACTTATCGAACTTTTGGTAGTTATTGCTATTATTGGAATTCTTGCCAGTGTAGTTCTTGCATCACTCAACTCTGCGCGTTCAAAGGCTCGTGATGCAAGACGAAAGTCTGATCTCAAGCAAATACAAATCGCTGTTGAGTTGTATCGCAATCAAACTGGGGTCTATCCTGGATATAACTGGTGGTTTTTTGAAACAGCAAATGCTGCGACTGCTGGAAGAGTGTTGCTTGATGGTGGGTTTATTCCACAAAAAATTATTGACCCAACAGGGAATGAAAATGTTGGTGTGGATTTTACAAAACATGCATACTTGTATGGGACAGATGGTGTTGACTATACAGTGTGGGCAAAATTAGAAAACCCAAGTGCTAACGATATCTCAACGCTTTCAACCTGTAAGATTAATACATATGACGCGCACGCAATGGGTCCTAATTATTGTCTCAGTAGTCAATAAAAAACCTCCAGAAAACTTCTG
>JAIEON010000045.1 GCA_019750345.1 Patescibacteria group bacterium | reverse complement strand
AAACTGTCGGTAAGACAGTCTCTGTAGTAGTACTTCGTGCTGGTGTACAGCAAACACTCCGTATCATTCTGGATGAAGCTTCGTATTAACGAGTATCAATAAGTCTTCTGGTATACAGTGCTCCTACAACAAGGATAACCCCCAGCAATAAGAATAATCCCGTATACGGCATTACAAAAAGCAGAAATGCTCCTGCGATAGGTCCTACGATGTAGGCGAATGGTTGCATTGTACGATAAAAACTAATCACACCCTTGTCTTCAGCTGTAACTTGTTTAAAGAAATAACTATCTGCGAGCACCTCTACAATACTTGCTCCGACACGAGTACCGAAGAGAATAATCGCTACTACTACAATCGTAGGTGCTTTGACGAGTGCGAGCGTGGCGACTGTGCCGGCCATAATGAGTAGTCCCATAATAATCATTTCCTTTTCACCAAACCATTTGTCAGCAATACGTCCGGCTGGATATTGAAATAATACAAATGGAATAAGCATGAGAGAAAATATACCACCAATACTAGTCCAACTAAATCCTAGTGTTTGTACTAAATAGAGTGGTACATACAAAATCATCCAGGAATAGAAAAACTGTAAGAGAAAGTTGATAGAAATAATACGTCTTAGTGCTGAATTGTTTTTGACAAGACTAAACGCCAATGTAAGGTTTGGTGTGTTGACTACTAGTGCTTCTTTAAAATTACGTTGACTAATAGTAAGTATTGTCGCTGCGATACAAGTAACGAGTGCAGCAAGAAGATAGATTGAACTAAATCCATAGCGAGTCGAAATAATACCGGCGATTACTGGCATACTTATCCACCCAAGATTATTGATGGTGAGTGCTAAGCCCCGGATCTTTCCAGTATCATTATCGGTACTGTAGTGCTCAATAAAAATATCGAGTGTGTAAAATACACATGCATTCAGTGCAAGATAGAGTACGAAAGCAATAAGAAGTAGTGGTTGTATGAGTGTTGTCCCGAGGATCCAGAGTAATATCGCTGAAAGTATAAATACACTCAGACTCACTCGTATCGTTGCAAAACGCTGCATCAGACGAGGTGCGTAGAGCATCAGGATGATAGAGAGTGCAGATCCTGTGGCAAATAGCACACTGACCATGTTGGCACTGACATACTCAGAGAGCATGCTTGAGTTGATATACGACACTAGGGCCATATGTATCGAATAGAAAAACGATACAGTAAATACACTGGCTAAAGGATTATTTCTCATGTCACTATTATATAGCAAGAATCACTGGGATAACGAGTGGGCGTTTTGCGGTATTTTGGAAGAGGTATTTGGTCACACTATCAGCTACTGCGTTTTTTGCATCATCGAAGTTGATAGGGTTTTGTCCCTTGGTACTTGTTTCGATTGTGCGCTTGATAAGTGTACGAGCGTTACGGAGGAGTTCTTGGTTTTCTTTGAGGTAGACAAATCCGCGTGAGATTAAGTCAGGGGATTTTTTGAGGAGACCAGTCTTGGCATCAACAAGGGCGACTACTACAAACATTCCGTCTTCAGCAAGCATTTGTCGGTCGCGAATGACGACTGTCTGTTCATCTCCAATAGAGAATCCGTCAACCATCATAGCGCTCGCAGGAGCCTTTTCTTTGCGAACACTTATTTTATTTCCATCAGCACTGATTTCTATAATCGATCCGTTGTCTGGTACTACGATGTTGTTTTCTGGAATACCAAGTTCCATAGCAAGATCTTTGTGTTGCTGTAGTCTGTAGTGGTTACCGTGAATTGGAATGAAAAACTTTTCATTAATTTTGCGGTGGAGCCATCGAACGTCTTCTTTGTTTCCGTGTCCTGTCGCGTGAACATATTCTTCACCGGGTGTACGGTAACTAATAAGTTTTACTCCTTGACGAGAGATACCGTCTTTCATGCGCTCAATAGCACGTTCGTTACCAGGAATAACTGACGATGAAAGAATCACCGTGTCAGTTTTTTTCAATGAGAATTTTTTGTCAGTTTTGTTTGCTGCACGCATCAGTCCTGAAAATTCTTCACCTTGTCCACCAGTTGAAAGCACAATACATTTGTGGGGAGGGAATTGGTCGATCTGATCCATTGAAACAATAGTGTCCTTTTTTGGTTTCAAGAGACCTGCTTGGATAGCAATTTCAATGTTTGTTTTCATTGAGCGTCCATTGAGGAAGATGTGTTTGCCCAATGTTTCAGCAATTTCAACAAGTTTGATCAAGCGAGTAATGTGAGACGCAAAAGCTGCGATAATCACTCGGTGATTACTTTCTCTGCGCAAAATATTTTCAAGACCTTGGTGTACTTTAATTTCAGGAAGTGAGAAGCCTTCGTTTTCGATGTTAGTTGAGTCAGTCATCAACAACAATGTCTTCATCGTATCAAAGATCTTATATGCTTTTTCTTCACTTTCTGTAGCGATACCATCGATCTGATCGAGCTTGTAGTCACCTGGGTTTACGATGTTACCATGAGGTGTTTCGATGATTACCCCCATAGAGTCAGGGATAGTGTGTGTTACGCCCCAGAATTTTACTCGTAGCTTTCCGATAGTAACTACTTCATTGTTTTCAACAACGATAGAGTTAAGTGCAGGAAGATGAGGGAACTCAGCCTGACGTTTTTTGAGCATCAATACAGTGAGGTTTCGTGAATACACTGGGGGGTTACCAATACGAGAGAGTACTAGAGGAACACCACCGGTGTGGTCAAGGTGTCCATGAGTAACAATCATTGCTCGGATTTTGTGCTTGCGTTCTTCGAGGTAACGAGTGTTCGGGATAACATAATCCACTCCAGGGGTTGTTTCGTTAGAGAACGCCATACCAGCATCAATGACGATAATATCATCACCGATTTCTATTGCGGTCATGTTCTTTCCAATTTCTTCTACTCCACCAAGGGGGATAATGCGTACTACTCCTTCTTCAATTTCAGGAATGTGTGCAGTTTTGCGATCAATAGTTTCTGTAGCATTTTCATTTTTTGGCCATGCTGGGCGACGTGGAGCACGCCCACCCGGCTGCTGAGGGCGGCGTCCAAAATTACGCTTTGGTTTGTTGCCGTTATTGTTAAATTGTTTTTTTGGTTGTGTGTTTGGTGTTTGTTGTTCCATATATAAAAAGTTAGTTTGTTGTTTGTGTTTTGTTTTTGGCGAGTAATGGGTACAGTTTGTCTGTATTAATGAACCATTCATTTACATGTGCATATCGTACCATGGGGGAGACAAGAATGGGCGGTAATACTATCTTGGCTTTGGTTCTAACTACAAAGGGTGTAGTAGTGTTATACAAAGGGAGGACAGCCTGATAGGAAGTAGGAGGTTCTGTTCCTTTGAGTAATACGGTAGTAAAAGTTTTATTAATAAGTTCTGTTTGAAAAAATCCTTGATCAAAGTTTCTAATTGAGACAGTGATTCCAAGTTTTCTACATTCTGTCGCGAGCATGTTTGCTAATGCAACCAGTTTCGGATCGTTTGTTGTAGCGATAGAAATACCCACTGTAGTTCCTCCACGAGTAAGTGCGCCATTACTAAGACGATATCCGAGACTTGCGAGTGCACTTTGTGCATCTTCGACTGATAGTGGGGTGGTGCTCATATCAAGCGGTTCACCATAACCGTTTTCTACTGTAGCAATTATTTTTTGTTTGTCAATAAACTGTGACAAGATTCGAACAAATGCTGCATTCTCCAATAATCCCGCACCACCGCGTGAGTGATAGAGTGTCGCCGCTAC
>JAIEON010000041.1 GCA_019750345.1 Patescibacteria group bacterium | reverse complement strand
GTACAACAGCACAAACAATTCTAGAAAGTAAAAAAGAGTGGGGAACGAATGAAGTACATAGTGGTAAAAAAATTCTTGTAGAACACTCGAGTCCAAACTTGTTCAAACCATTTCATATTGGTCATGCGATGAATAATGCTATTGGTGAGTCGTTGGTACAACTCGCGCGCGCGTCCGGTGCCACTGTTACTACCATGTCATTTCCTTCAGACATTTCTCTCGGAGTTGCGAAAGCCGTATTTATTTTACTTGAACACAAAAAGGAGATTACTATTGAAACGCTCGGGGACGCTTATGTGCAGGGTACTGCTCGATATGCGGATGATGAAAGTATTCATACACGAGTCAAAGAAATCGCTGACAATCTCTATGCCCAAAATCCAACACCAGAATGGGAACTCTATCAACAATGCAAAGAATTTAATATTGCATACTTTGAACAGATTGTTACCGGGCAACTTGGTTCTCATTTTGATGCCTATATCTACGAAAGTGAAGCGGGGGTAGAGGGTAAAAAGCTCGTGCTCGATAAGACACCGGAGGTCTTCACTGAAAGTGAGGGAGCTATTGTTTATATTCCCGAAGAAGGACGAAAAGATATTAATACTGCAGTCTTTATTAACTCCCAAGGTAATCCAACCTATGAAGCAAAAGATATTGGGTTGTTGCAGATGAAATTTTCTCGATTCTCTCCAGATTTGTCATTGTTTGTTACTGACAACCAACAAGTACCGCACTTCAATGTGGTACTCGATGCAGCAAAGAAGATTAATGAAACATGGGCAGATAATAGTGTGCATATTCATCATGGGCGTATGTCATTCAAAGGACAAAAAATGTCATCACGCCTTGGTGGTGTACCGCTTGCTGAAACATTGATTCAAACAGTGGGGGAAGAAGTACAAGAGCGTGCTCGTGATATTAATCAAGTCTCAATGGACGCTATTGCTATTGGTGCTATCAAGTTTTCTATTCTTCGTGCAGCTGCGGGTAAAGATATTAACTTTGATCCAGAGACATCACTTTCATTTGAAGGAGACTCAGGTCCGTATCTTCAGTATTCAACAGTTCGTGCACGATCTATTCTTGCCAAAGCCGGGGAGGTACTTCCGAGCACGACACTTCCAGAAGACTGGACAACAACAGAGATTGAAAAACTTTTGATTCATTATCCAGAAGTTGTAGTGCATGCAATACAAGATTGGTCTCCGCACCATCTTGTGATGTACCTTCTCGAGCTCGCTCAGTCATTCAATAGTTGGTACGGTAACACCAAGATCATCGACGAAACACCAGAATCTCCATACAAACTCGCGCTCACGCAGGCATTCGCACAAACCATGCACAACGGACTCGCGCTTCTTGGAATCAAAGTCCCAGAGAAGATGTAATACTCATCTGATTGATTTAGTAAGAGCGAAGGGGTACTATAGTGCCTATGACACATCCAAAAAAAGAAAGAAGTTTTGTTATTATTAAGCCAGATGGAATCCAACGATCTCTCGTAGGTGAAATCCTCTCACGTTTCGAGCGTGCGGGTCTCAAAATTGTCGGTATGAAATTCGGCATGCTTGATTCAAAAAAGATCTGGGATCACTACTCAAAAGACGATGCGTGGTTTGAATCGAAGGGTGCAAACATTGTAAAGAATCTCACTGAAGCAGGTATGCCTGTAGAAAAGGAAGCAATTGAATATGGAAAGGATATTATTCGTGCCCTCGAAAAATTCATGACAGCAAGTCCTGTGGTATCTATTGTTCTCGAAGGAAACCAGGCAGTTGCAGTAGTAAAGAAGCTTGTTGGGGGAACAGAACCTGCAACCTCAGACGTAGGAACTATTCGTGGAGACTACACGTTGGACTCATACGCAGTAGCAACAGTTGATGATCGTGCAGTACGCAACTTGATTCACTGTTCAGACCAGGTAGTTGAAGCAGAAAGAGAAATCACTCTTTGGTTTGATGAAAAAGATCTTATGACCTATCGTCATCTCAATGAAGGAATCCTGTACGACGTAAACCTTGACGGAATTCTTGAATAAATCCTATAAAGGTTTTGGCACCACGACTTCGCACACTGTCTATATTGTGTGATACCGCCAATCATCTATAATAGGAGTACGGCTATTGATTTATAGTACCTAGAACAATAGTTATATGGGGAATCTACCGTGTTGGACTTGGCGTCAGATTTTTATACGCGGCGTTTCTTTCAACCAGATACCCCACTTGAAATGTAGTGCTAAGGTACTATACCTCAATAGCCGTAACGAAGAACCCTTTTGCATTTATGTGAAAGGGTTCTTCGTTTTTTTTGAGGTATACTTGAGTCATGTTTCAGAAACGACTCGCCAGTATTTCACTACTGATTATAGTGCTGATGATTACGCTCAACACTTTGGCCACGATGTTTTATTGGTATGTATCAATCCCGTGGTACGACATGATGATGCACACACTTGGTGGGGTATTTTTGGTTGTGTTCATTGCTGCACTATTTACTCGACGTGTTTTACGGAGTTCTCATGTTCACAGTATCACAACGGTACTTTTTGTAGTGTTGATTATAGGGCTGGGCTGGGAGTTTTATGAGTATATTGTGCAGTACAGTATCAAAGGATCTGCTCGACTAGCAAGTATTCCTGACTCAATTTCTGACATGGTGTGCGACATGTTCGGCGGAATACTCGGTGTATATTTTGTGCTCATGCTCAAGAGGCGGTATAATAAAAACAATGACTAAGGCTACTGATTTAAAAAACAATATACTGAAGCTAACATTCGCTGGTGGTACAGGATCTGTAACAGGAGCGAATTTTTTGCTTGAGGGTACCGATAGTGAGGGAGACAAAAAATTCCTTATCGACTGTGGTCTTACACAAGGTAATAAGCTCGCCGAAGAAAAAAACTGGGAAGCGTTTCCGTATGATCCTTCAACAATCGATATTCTTTTTATTACTCACGCGCACATTGACCACATCGGCAGAATCCCGAAGCTTATAAACGATGGCTTTAAGGGCTTGATCTATTCAACTATCCCAACCAAAGAAATCACTAAGCTTATGCTTGAGGATACGGTTAATATTCTTTCTCGCAGTGACAATGAAGAAGTAAAAAAAATGTACACTACTGCTCACCTAGAAAAGGCGATGAGTATGTGGAAGACTATTGATTACCATCAAGATCTTGCGGTGGGAGATTTCATATTTCGATACAGAGACGCAGGGCATATCTTAGGGTCCGGAATGTTAGAAATCATTTATAACAACAAAAAAATCATCTTTACCGGAGACTTGGGTAACTCACCATCACCACTATTACGTGATACAGAGCCAATCAAAAACGTCGACTATATGATTATGGAAAGTGTCTATGGGGACCGTAACCATATCGAACGCAGTGAACGACGTATTCGACTCGAGCAAGCACTCGAAGATAACTTTAAACGAAAGGGGACTTTGATTATTCCAACTTTCTCATTGGAGCGTTCTCAAGAATTACTGTTTGAAATCAATGAGCTTGTAGAGAATCATCGTATCCCAACTATGCCGATATTCTTTGATTCACCGCTTGCTATCAAACTCACGACAATTTATGGAAAGTATGGAAA
>JAIEON010000014.1 GCA_019750345.1 Patescibacteria group bacterium | reverse complement strand
GTTTTCGCGTGAAGCATTTCTTCGGTATAAAGAAATATCCGTACGCCAGAAGATAGTAGGGTGTCGAATATAGTGCGTGATGCACGATCAACAATTTCATGATTTGAATGTTTCGGAAGAAGTATTCGAACATCGATACCTCTTTTGGCTGCTAATCTGAGCACTCTTCTTAGTCTGCGATCAGGAATAAAATAGGGAGTTGTGATATATACATAGTGCCGTGAGTTTCTAATTGCTTGAATAAGTTCTTGGTAGATAAAGCGCTTGAGAATAAAAGGGGAGTTTGTAAGAAAATGAAATCCTTTAGTAAAGCGACGGGTCTGCTTCATGCGCTTCCAAAAATTTTCGGTGCCAGCTGTTTCCCACATTTCTTCGAATGCAATGTGCATTTCTTTTACAATTGAGCCAGTTACTTTTACGTGTGTATCACGCCATGTTTTCATGTCAGACCGAATACCAACACCCCCCACAAATCCAATACTATTGTCGATAGTCATGAGTTTTCGATGGTCACGAAATATCCATGACGACATGGTATGTACACGCCATGGTTTGATAATATTAAAAAAGCGAATTTCAATTCCAATTTCTTTTAGTACATGCGGGATATTTGAAGTGTAGAGTGCATAGCTGCCCACCATGTCGCACAGAATGCGAATATGAACTCCCTCCTGTCGTTTGCGGATAAGAAGCTCTATAAATGCTTTTCCTATGCTATCCGGATCAAGAATATATTGTTCAATTTCAATACTTGTTCGAGCATTCATGCAAGCCTCTTGCATGGAACGCCATGCATCCTCACTATTTGTATACAAATGCCAACGAGTAGGATTCACGAATGAAAAAGTATTATTGAGCAATTACAATCAAGATGATAGCTGTACAGAGATATGAGACAAGGCGGTAGCTGGTATTAATAAAAAAAATAATCCATGGCTTATTATCCCAAAGTACTGGCTCAAGGCCGATAGGTACCGCTATTCCAACCCATACGAGAATCATGATTTCAATAGCGCCCACCAGTGATGTGATTCCTACTAGCTGTAAGAGTGAAAAAAGTACTAATGTGATGACGATTTGAGAAAAAATATTGAACAATACAACTTTCTTTTTCGATGTAGTTTTTTGCTTTTCAGTGTATTCTGACGCAAATCCCATATTCGTATTCCACAGTGTTCCAAAGAGGGGACCATACCAAAGATATCCCAGAAAAAAAGAAACAGCGACTGAAAAAAAGAGGGCGAAATAAAGCATGGGAAAGAAGACAACTGCTAAAGTATAAGTATACACCGAGAAAAAAATAAAGGGACGAATACAGTGTATGTATTCGTCCCTTCGTGCTTACGTTATAAGCAGTACGGTACCTCTCCGTGTTCTTACATTGTGCAAAACACAACTTACGCGCCTATTTGCGTTGTGGAGCACTGTTTCTGTGCGGTGATCGAGCTCACTTTCTTCACAGACAAGGGGCGCTCTTGCTTGCATGCTGAAATCAATAATCAGCTTGTCGGCAATCGCACAAGGGATTTCAAGTGGTGCTTTTGTGTGATCATCGCTGATCGCATACAAGATGAAATCTTTTTTGTACGATTGGTCGACCCCTAGGTAATCGTGGAGAATCCCAGCGAATACGTTTTGAGCTACTTCAACATCAAGTTTCACGCTTTGCCTCCGAGATGGGTATGTACTACGAAAGAACTACCTAAAAATATTGTAACACATTTTACATTAATTGCCAAATACTATGGTATGAATCGAAACGTTGAAACCGTATCACTTTGTAGTGTTGTTATCCGTGCCTTGTCTGTCTCAGTGAATTTTTTTACAGTTCCAGCTTCGTATACGTCAAATGAAGTAGTGTTTATGCGAGTCCTCAAGTCGTAGCATGCCTCATTGTGCCAGGTACGATAATCGATGCCACTTGATTGATGACTCATCGCTGCATCGCCCACTGTAAATGTTTGGAAGGGGATTGCGTTAATTATGGTAATTCCTGATTCAGTTTGGTTCCCAGAATTTGAAGAAAGACATGCAAAAGAGGATGTGGCTGAAATGATATTTACCGATACCGCAGCTTCTTGAAAGTTGGAGTTTGGAATCATGTTTTTATCAATTGATATACATATAACTGCAGTAGTAGGATCACATGTAGGAATATATCCAATACTTGCCATAGTTTGTTTATCCACTATTACGTTCGTGGTACTTGCAGTATCAATTGTCCATGAACCACTGACGTCAGTGTACCGACTCCATCCATCGCGAGGACTAGGCACTTGACCTGACGTAGCGCTCGGCGCCTTTGATGGCAGTGGTTTTACATAAGGAGTGATTGCAAATAATAATGCAATCAGGATGATGCCAACAATGATAAGTGTGGTGTTTTTTAAATTCATTACTCTTTAGTGTAGCACCCGAGGCTCACTATGATGACGGTAAGAGAGGATTCTTATTACACACATAAGAAAACTCCCCTGATGTATGTCAGGGGAGTTTTCACTGCGGGAGAAAATTATTGTGGCATAAGTACAGTGTCGACAGCAAAGGTCACACCATTACTCGATATAATATCTGGGATAAGAACTTTTGCATCATTTACAAACATTGTTCCGTTTGTCATATGAATAGTAATTTCCTGCCCATGTACTGTTTTTAATTTCATTCCGTCTTTCAGGTCAGCTGCTGTATATCGTCCAGCAACAACGTGATAGGTAAGAATACTCACGAGCTTCTGCTTGTTTTCTGGTTTAAGCAAGGTAGCTACTGTGCCAGCTGGAAGTTTATTAAATGCATCATTTGTAGGTGCAAACACAGTAAATGGTCCCGCTCCTTTGAGGGTCTCAACTAATCCACCAGCTTGTACGGCTGCAACGAGCGTAGTAACGTTGCTTGCTTGCACAGCATTGTCCACAATATCTTTTGAACGGACCATGAGTGCTCCTCCTACCATTACCCCTTCCTCCTTCATTGGTTCATTTGTTTGCATTGTATTATTTGATTGTGACATTGGGGTATCTTTTGGTGATTCTTTCATTGCAACGATAGCAATAGATGCCACCACGATAACTCCAAGAATGATAATAATGTTTTTTGTATTCATAGTTATTAATGAAAACTAATAATGTTGCTTTTTCAAGCTTTTTTCAATATACTTAAGTAACTTAAGTATTTGTATTAATAATATATCAATCTATTATTTATGCAAGGGAAGAGGGTATATAATACGTATCTATGTTTGAAAGAATACAAAAAACAAAGCGGAAACTCGCAACCTACCATGTAGGTCTTCTTCAGACGAAGGCGTACCGCGTTCTGAATAGCAGGGCAACTGAGTCGCTGAAGCCTTTTGGTATTAGCTCAATAGAGTGGGCATTCCTCGGTGCACTGTATGAATACTCGTTTGAATCACATATCGGAATGCGAGCTACGGTACTTGCAAAAGTACTCGGTGTCGAGGCTCCGTTCGTAACAGAGCTTTCTTTGAAACTTGAAGCAAAACAACTAATTGTTGTTTTGCAAGATGAAGATGATAAGAGGGTGAGACGTATATCGCTTAATGAAAAAGGGAAAAAATTTGTACCAGAAGTTGAAAAAACTATGTATG